>JAEWWQ010000420.1 GCA_023458855.1 Bacillota bacterium | reverse complement strand
CTCCTGTCCTCTGTGCTGGAGTGTTAATAAGCCATAATATATGGAAGATGCCACATCTCCACCGGCAAAATCATACATACCGAACACACCGCACTCTTCACCCATTTTATCTTCGGAATCTGTTTGCATATAGATATTATCTGCCATGTATTTATAACCCCAAACGTTTGAAAACTTCGTTATATGCCTCTTCTACATTTCCAAGATCACGACGGAAACGATCCTTATCTAATTTTTCATTTGTATGAACATCCCAAAGTCTGCATGTATCCGGCGATGTTTCATCCGCTAAAATAATCTGTCCTTTATATCTGCCGAATTCAATCTTAAAATCAATCAGTCTGATATCAGCCTGTAAGAAGTATGCCTTTAACACATCATTTACCTTAAATGCATATTTTTCGATTATCTCAATCTCTTCCCATGTCGCAAGCCCAAGTGCAACTGCAAAATGAGAGTTAATAAGCGGATCTCCCAATTCATCGTTTTTATAACTGAATTCGATTGTCGGTTCTTTGAACTGCGTTCCTTCCTCTACTCCAAGTCTTTTAGAAAAGCTTCCGGCTGCTACATTACGAATAATTACTTCTAATGGTACAATTTCTACTTTTTTTACTGCGGTTTCCCTGTCACTCAATTCTTCTATCAAATGAGTCGGAACACCTTCTTTTTCAAGGAGCTTGAACACATGATTGCTCATCCTGTTATTGATTACGCCCTTGCCAACGATAGTTCCTTTTTTTAATCCGTTAAAAGCGGTTGCATCATCCTTATAATCCACAATTAATACGTCAGGATCTTCTGTTGTAAATACTTTTTTAGCTTTTCCTTCATAAAGTAAATCCAGTTTCTTCATTGTTTGTCACCCTGTACCTTTCGCAATTATGCATTTTATATAATACTTTCCTACAATTAAACGAGTATTGGATTTTCCGCCTCCAGTTTACTCACTCACTTCTGAATTATACAGTACGGATTTCTATAAATCAATACACGCGCCCCTTTTTCAGAAGCATGAACAACATAAATTTAAAAGAGAGATTTTTTTTATTACTTTTTTAGATTCTTATTTCTAATTTATTGTGGATTTTTTTAATTTATGATACAATTAAGTTGAGTTTAGTACTAATTTAGTTAACAAATCTAGTTGGAAAAGGGGTACTTCTATTGACGTTAAAAGAAATTGCTAAAATTGCTAACGTATCGCCTGCTGCGGTTTCGCTTGTACTTAATAATAAGAGTGGAGTCGGCGATGCAAAAAGACAGGAAATACTGACTATCTTAAAGGAAAATAATTATGTTCCTACCAAGCGTTCCTCTCAGGCAGTCAAAAATCTGATTTTTCTAAAATATGCCAAAAATGGAATTCTGGTTGAGGAAAACGCTGGTTTTGTATCCTCCATAATTGATTCCCTTGAAACTGAATGCCGAAGACAAGGATATCATCTTGGAATTGTTGTATCCCTTCAGGATCTGGAGGGTAGTCTTAGCAGTATCGATTATTCATCTGTTGATGGTGTTTTTGTTCTGGGAACCGAATTAGACGAAACAGCATATCCGGTACTCCAGAAAATACCTTGTCCTTATGTTGTAATAGACAACGACATGCAGACATTTCCCTGCAATACGGTTACCATGTCCAATCAGGAAATGGTTCATATTGCGGTTACCCATCTGGCTTCCCTCGGCTTTACCTCTATCGGATATATGCACAGTAAGATGTATAGCCAGAATTTTGAAGAGCGCTCATATGGTTTTCGTCAGATCGTTACAAAATTGGGGCTTTTCTTTCAGCCGGAACACGAATATTTGTTGGAGCCAACCATGCTCGGTTCGTATACAGGCATGAAACAATATTTGGAAGCCAATCATAAAATTCCACCTTGTTTTTTTGCGGACAATGATGTGATTGCACTTGGGGCCATTAAAGCCTTAAAAGAATTTAATTACAAAATTCCACAGGATATCAGCATTATTGGATTTGACGATATTCGTTTCTCCGCTATCAGTTCTCCGTCTCTATCCACAATGCGCGTACACAAAAGCAGGATGGGATCAGCTGCCGTGAAATTATTGCATGAATCACTGGTAAATAGCGAATGCCATAATGTAAAGATCTATATCAATGGTGAAATCATCCTGCGTCACAGCACGATGCAGCCCTCGGTCCCATAAAAATACATCGGTCCTTATACATCAGAATTGCTTCGCTCTCTGACGCACAAGGACCGGCGTTTGCTTTTATTATTTATAAATATACCATTTCCTGTTTCTGCTTACCACAGATAATTCTCTGATTCCGCCAGTACTTCATTTAAGTCAGGAATCGATGGGGAAGCTCCTTTTCTCGACACTGCAATTGCGGAAGCCATTGCACATATTCTCAAATTTTCCGCTACTTTATCATTTCTAATTAATCCTGCGATAAAATAACCGGTAAACGTATCACCTGCAGCTGTTGTATCAACTGCTTTTACTTTGCAGATATTCTGATGATATTCCATCATACTGTCTTTATAGACAGATCCATTGCTTCCCAGGGTTAGTACTATTTTTGCATTTGGATATCGATTCATTAAATCTTCCAGTATCTCATTTGGTTCCGCCACCCCGGTAATCTGTTCCCCTTCTATCTCATTCAGTATGAAGTAAGATATTTTTGACAGATCGCACTCTTTGATATAGTTATTGTAGGGAGACGGATTTAATATGATTTTCATCCCCTGCGCATATGCACTCTCAATGATATAATCCAGGTAATTGACTTCATTTTGTAATAAAACGTAGTCATCCTTTTTAAAAGAACTTATCACCTCATCAATAAATTCTCTTGTCAACGAGCGGTTACTTCCTCCATGGAGCAAAATACTATTCTGTGCATTCGAATCCAACTGGATTATCGTATGTCCGCTTTTTCCCGTTATCTGTTTTATATACTTCGTGTTAATACCGTATTTTTCACAGGTCTCTATAAATAGTTGTCCGTCTTCTCCTATCATACCTGCATGATATACCGGAATGCCTGCCTGCGCCAGAGCTACAGACTGGTTAAACCCTTTTCCGCCTAAGAAAACCTCCAACTTTTTGGAAGATAATGTTTCTCCTTCTCTTACCATGTGATCCACTGCATATACGTAATCAATATTTAAGGAACCAAAATTCAAAATTTTCATACTGTCTTCCCTTTACTATGTCAGTGATAACATAAATGCTTTCATCATAAGTGCTGCTACAGCAGCTCCGGGATCTTGTAAGCTTCTGGAAGCTTCTCCTCTGGTTGCCGCCCTCCCATGCACTGCAATCATTGTTGTTGTATGCTCAAAACCTTTTTGCGCAGCGCCTGCTGCCTTTTCAGATGCTTCCTTCAGCGTATCGCCTTTTGCAATGGAATCCTTTAATGCCGTTATCGCCGGCTCCAGCCCATCAAGAAATGT
>JAEWWQ010000419.1 GCA_023458855.1 Bacillota bacterium | reverse complement strand
CCGTTATCTATATTAAACATGATGGCGGTATCGGTGATGAGTTGGAACATGGAAGCACAGGCTGGAAAATATGGAAAGATATCGCACCTTTGCAAGACGAGATGATTTTTGAGAAGAAATATAATAGTGCCTTTCGAAAAACCGGATTACGAGAATACCTTTCACAGCTCGGAGCCCAAAATATTATTTTATGCGGTATGCAGACGGAACATTGTTTTGACGCTTCCTGCAAGGTGGCTTTTGAATATGGGTATCATGTGACCATTGCGAAAGAAACTACGACGACATTTGACAGCGATTTTACGAGCGGAAAAAAACTGTCTGAATACTATGAAGATAAAATCTGGAATAACCGGTATGCACGAGTGATATCAATGGAACAAATGATATCAGAACTAAATCAGTGAAATAATAAAAGCGCTTTGCAAAAAATGCGATATTTTATTAGTGCCACCCAATTGGGATGTCAGTCTTATATCGATACAGGACCTCAACCTACTGAGAATACGGAAAGTGAGGTCTTTTTTGTATCCCCAAAATTGAGCTGATTGTAAATATAAAAGTTATATTTTGGATAAGCGCTCATTGTTCAAACTTGAAATACATGTCCTGAATGAGTATAATGTTTTAGAAGGAATTGGTAATCTGAGAATCGTGGAAAGAGATATAGGAGCAAAATTGGAAAAAGAAAAAACAATCATATATAAATGTAGCGAATGTGGAGAAGAAGTAACCTTAGTGCTGCCTCAGATCATCAATGAGGAAAAAACGGCAGAAGTAGAAGATATGTCACTATTTAAATGGACATGCACTTCGTGTAAGCATGTGTGGAAGTTGTTATACCCATGTATGTATGTGAACGAGGATAAGAAAATACTGGTTTGGTTTGTAAATAATTTAAGTCAGTCCGACCAGTTAGAAGCGCAATTAGAAGAGGAATTTAGAGAGAAAACAAAAGGATTTACAAAGAGATTTTGCAATACATTAGAAGAATTTTCAGAGAAAGTACGTGTATTGGAGAGCGGGCTTGATGATAGAACCATTGAACTATTAAAAATCATGACTTTTGCAAGACTTCATGTATCGATGCCATCATTAGAGAGCATTTACTATTACAGAAGAGATGAACTGGGAAATTATGAATTTACGATATTTAGTGAAGAGGGGCCGAACGGTATAGCCTTGCCGTTTACAATGTACCAGGAGATAGCGCAGATTGTTCAGAATGAGATACCAGAGCTTAAAGACCAATTTTACAGAATTGATCTTGATTGGGCAGGAAAACAAATTGTTGGATTCCAGAAGTGAGATGATTAATGGAGGGTTCAAAATGGTTAAGCGAGGTATGGTGGCAGCAATATTGCTGGTATGTATTGCCGGAATGACAGCGTGCAGTGGCAGAATGGACACTGCTTCAGTTGAATTGCCAACGGAGGGGCAAAAGTCAGTAATGGCAGAGGAGGACATGCAGGAAGAGAACACGGTGACTACCCAGGAGTCGAAAGAAGGTATCGAGGCGGAAGAATTGCAAAAGGTAAGGATTTATTATGGGAATGGGACAGTGAAAGGTTTGAAATCGGAAGAGATTACACTGAGTGAGGTTTCACCTGAAACGATTCTGGGGCTGCTGGGACGTCACAATATTGTGTCAATAGATACGAAAGCGCAGAGTTTTGACGAGGTGAATGATAATGGAAGCAGGATTCTCAAGCTGGACCTTTCCAAACAATTTAAAGATTATATCAGCATGATGGGTGCGGATGGCGAGTATATTGTCATGGCGGGACTTACAGATACTTTTCTGGATATCTATGATGCGGATGCCTTAGTGCTTACAGTCGCGGGCAAAACTCTGGAAACCGGGCATAACATTTATGATCAACCGTTAAAATTTTATGAGATGAAGAATGAAGCTGCAGAGACGAATGCGCTATCCTGCCAATTAGTTGAAAAAATAATTACAACGGAAAGTGCAAATATTGTCTATCCACAATTTATCTATATGAAAAATAAAAAACTTATGGCACAGTGGAATGAAAGCATCCGCGAGGCAGCGACCTCTAATTATCGCGAGGAGGACGTTCTGGAGTATTCCCTCAATTATGAGATAACAACCCAAAATGCCGGGATGATATCCATGATTCTACGGGGAAATTGTAATTACAAAGATGCGGCCCATCCATATCAATTCAAAACTACATTTAATTTTGACCTTACTACAGGAAAGAATAAAAGATTGAAAGAGTACGCCAATATTGAGGAGCTTGCAAAATGCCTTGAGGGCGGGTATGGCTATAAGATATTAAGCGAAGGAATCAAAAAAGAAGATCTGACTGCTTATCTGGCAGACGGTTTTATTGATGACTATGCAAAATTATTACAAGATTTTGATTATGATTTTTCTAACAAAAATCTGATACCGACGGGATTTTCTTATATTAAGGATGACCAGACACTTGTGTTGGTAGTCGAAGTAAATCATACAATGGGAGACTATCTGGAAATAGAGATAGAGTAACATAAAGGAAGAATAGAAAAGAGGTAAAAATGGCAGAGATTACAGTAAAAGAACAACTCATATTTGATATAGCCAGGACAGAATGGGAAATGTTTCAGCAAGTGTACAATACAGGCGGACGGGCATCGTGCCAGGATGATCCGGATACCTTTTTCCGTATGCGTATGAGCCAATGGATGGTCTATTCGGAAAGATTATTGCAAAGCTATAAAGCAGACTGTGAGCAGGCGATTGCATCGGGAAAAAATCTGATATTTGAAAAATATGCGAGAATGATGGAAACAACATATCCGGAAGAGTATGCAGGATTAGTACAATATCTGCCTGAGAAAACACCAGAAGAAAAAGAAATGATTGAACGAATTGTCACTATTCATTTGGAATGGGACAGGGAAGTAATGGATAGATTTCCAAAAGTGCGCGGGCGTGGGAGAACGGCTACAACAGCAGAAGATACTATTATGACAGGATCTTCAATGGAAAGCTATTTAAGAGCAGAGGCCAAGACATAT
>JAEWWQ010000418.1 GCA_023458855.1 Bacillota bacterium | reverse complement strand
GACATTACCTGCGTATCAGACAGCATGCGGTGCAACGGATATCATGGCTCATGTTTTTGAGCGGTATTTTACGAATACGAAAGATGTGGAGATTACAGATCGTCTTTGTGAAGCAGTACTGCTTACTATGATTAAAGAAGTGCCAGGGGTCATTAGCAATCCGGATGATTATGAGGCACGTGCCAATATTATGTGGGCCGGAATGGTAGCTCACAATAATCTGTGCGGTGTAGGCCGTGAACAGGATTGGTCTAGTCACTGTATAGAGCATGAGTTGTCGGCGCTTTATGACTGCGCACATGGTGCAGGGCTTGCGGTAGTGTTTCCTGCATGGATGACCTACGTGTATAAACATGACATTGATCGATTCGCAAATCTGGCTGTTCGTGTATGGGGATGCGAAATGGATAAACAGAATCCGGAAAACACGGCATTAGCTGGAATTGCAGCATTAAGAAAGTTCTTACTATCAATTGGGATGCCTTCTACATTGGCAGAACTTGGTGCTTCTGAAGAAGATATTGAAAAAATGGCAGAAGTAGCCTGCTATGGAGACGGCGGAAGTGGAACAATAGGAAGTTTTATACCACTTCAAAAAGAAGATGTTATTAAAATATATAATCTGATGAAATAGTTATTTTAGGCGCTCCTGTTTTTACATAGTAAACAGGGGCGCTTATTTAATAAAACTTTTAGAATTATATTTCTGCGACTTTATTTTTTCTCAGATAATATATGATATAATTCAAGTGCGGAGCGTTTGACGAACGGCGATAGTAAATGGAATGGGTGAGACTTATTATGAAATTAAAAACAAGATTATTTATAACTTTTTTAACAATTATAATATTGCCGCTTCTTTTATCCTCAATTGCCTTTATGGGAATAGGGACCATACTAATGCGTACACAACAGGAAGACTATGGAATGAAGGATATTAATTATTCTATGATGTCTGAAAATATAGAAGCATATGGAAAGATAACAGAGGAGCTATATGTAGAATTACAAAAACAGGTAAAGATAGATGCATCTGTTTTAGAGGGGCAGGATTATCTGGATGGTATCTGCAAAAAGCTGGAAAAAAAGGCTTCCTATATCATTGTTAGAAAAAATGACGATTTATATTATACGAATAATCAGGTGGCAAGTAAGAAATTATTTGACCGGCTTCCCCAATATGGTGATGAGACTATGGAGGCAGGAACCGGTTACTATTATAACGATATGCAAAAGCTGGTAAAGCAGATTGATTTTCAATTTCAGGATGGCGGTAAAGGAAGTATTTTTCTGGTAACGAGAATAAACAGTATTATATCCAGATCATTATTACTCGATATGTTTATTGCAAGTGCACTGATTTTATTATTTACCAGCATCATGCTGACAAGATGGATCAATAAAGGTGTGTTCAGACCAATCGGTGATCTGAATATAGCAATGCAGCATATTGCTGACGGAGATTTGGACTACTCATTAACACCGAGCTGTAATGGAGAACTGGCTGAAAATTATAAGAATTATGAAGAGATGCGGCTTCGACTAAAGGAATCTGCCGAAGAGAAAATACAAAATGATAAGAAGAACAGGGAATTAATCAGCAATATTTCCCATGATTTGAAGACACCTATCACTGCCATTAAGGGATATGTGGAAGGAATCATGGACGGCGTGGCAGATACACCGGAAAAGATGGATAAATATATTAAGACGATTTATAATAAGGCTAATGATATGGATCGTCTTATCAATGAACTTACTATCTATTCCGGCATTGATTCCAATCGTATTCCATATCATTTTCATAAAATAAATGTGTCTGAGTATTTCAGGGACTGTGTAGATGATGTAGGGCTGGATCTGGAATCTAAAAATATTGAATTGAATTATTCGAATTTTATCCCGAGTGACACAGTCATTATTGCAGATCCGGAACAATTGAAGAGAGTGATTAATAATATTATTGGTAATAGTATTAAGTATATAGACAAAGCGAAGGGAATTATTGATATTCGGATTCTGGATGAGATTGATTCCATCCGGGTTGAAATTGAAGACAATGGAAAAGGTATTGCAACAAAGGATCTGTCAAATGTATTTGAGAGATTTTACAGAACGGATGCTTCGAGGAATTCTTCAAAAGGGGGAAGCGGGATTGGCTTATCCATTGTGAAGAAAATCGTAGAAGACCATGGCGGTTATATTTGGGCGACTAGTAAGGAAGGCGAAGGAACCTGTTTACATTTTGTAATTAGAAAATACAGAGAGGCTGATGAAAATGAGTAAAATATTGATTATTGAAGACGAAGAGGCAATTGCAGACTTAGAGAAGGACTATCTGGAACTGAGCGAATTTGAAGTGGAGATAGAAAATGCAGGGGATACCGGACTTGCCAGTGCGCTTGCAGGTGATTTTGATCTGGTTATTCTGGATCTGATGCTGCCGGGAATTGACGGGTTTGAAGTGTGCAAGAAAATAAGGGAAGAGAAGAACATCCCTATTTTGATGGTATCTGCTAAGAAAGATGATATTGATAAGATCAGAGGATTGGGACTGGGTGCGGATGACTATATGACAAAACCGTTTAGTCCAAGTGAATTAGTTGCCAGAGTCAAGGCACATATGGCAAGGTATAACAGGCTTGTCGGGAGCAGTGCAAAAGAAAATGATATTGTTGAAATACGCGGTATCCGTATTGATAAGACAGCGAGACGTGTATACATTGATGGAGAGGAAAAGAGTTTTACAACAAAGGAATTCGATCTTTTGACATTTCTTGCCGAAAATCCAAACCATGTATATACCAAAGAAGAATTATTCAGAGAAATATGGGATATGGATTCTATTGGTGATATTGCCACAGTTACAGTACACATTAAGAAAATCAGAGAAAAAATTGAGTTTGATACTGCCAAGCCACAATATATAGAGACCATATGGGGCGTTGGATACAGATTTAAAGTATAATACTTTTGCCCGAGAATATTCATATATATTGCAGGAGAGGTTTTTGATGATAAAAGTAAATGAATTATTAATGGAAATGATTATTTATTATCAAAATGATCCAAAAAGAATTCAGCATTTTATAAAGGTATATCATTTTGCAAAAATGATTGGTGAGATGGAACAACTTCCGCAGAAAGAGCAGGAAATATTAGAAGCTGCAGCAATTGTACATGATATTGGAATTCGAATAAGCGAAGAGAAGTACGGTAATTGCAATGGAAAACATCAGGAAGAAGAAGGACCTGCACTTGCAGAAAGTTTACTTCAAAAGTTAAAATTTGATAAAGAACTGATTCAACGAGTGTCTTATCTTGTTGGTCATCATCACACCTATACAAATATAGAAGAAAAAGATTATCAGATACTGGTTGAAGCAGATTTTCTGGTAAATCTTTATGAAGATGGAGTTCATCAGGATGCAGTCAGGACAGCGTATGAACGGATTTTTAAAACAGCTGCAGGAAAAAAGATTTGTAATAAAATGTTTGGACTTGAAGTACAGTAAGGAGTACGTGTGAGATCAAAGGTCATATATGAAGATGAATATATTATAGCTGTGCACAAACCGGCAGGACTGGCAGCACAGACAAATAAGTATGGACAGCAGGATGTGGTAAGTGAGATCAAAAATTATCTTTCTACATCGAAAAGACAGAAGACAGATGCACAGAATGCATACAGGGAGCCTTATGTTGGTTTGATTCATAGATTAGATCAGCCGGTAGAAGGTATTCTGCTTCTTGCAAAAGAGGAATCTGCGGCAGCAGCATTAAGTGCACAAATTGCAGAAAATAAGATGAAAAAATGTTATTATGCCTGCGTTTATGGAAAGCCCGAGCAGCCAGGCGGAGTCCTTGAAAATTATCTTCTGAAAGATACAAAAACAAATTTATCGAAAGTTGTACCGTAGAATTCGAAGGATAGAAATGTAAAACGTGCAGAACTTATTTATAAATGTATCAGGACTGTGGATAACTTCCCGGAAATAGGGGGAGAGTGTGTGCAACTGGCAGCTTCTCTCGTTGATATTCAATTAAAGACAGGTCGCCATCATCAGATACGTGTTCAGTTTGCAAATAGGGGGCTTCCTTTGCTTGGGGATTATAAATACGGGACAACAGAAAGTATGGAGATATCAAATAAAATGAAGATTAAGAATGTAGCACTTTGTGCATATCAGCTAAATTTTGTACATCCGAAAACAAAGCGGGATATGCAGATACAGATAGAACCTGATACAGAAATTTTACGTCTATAAAGGGTTATCAAAGGCTTTTTTTGTCTAGAAAGTATTACCAAAAAGAAAAAAAATAATAGCTGATATTTCCTTTTGGAATGACTCATACTAACCACAAGAAAATGAAACGGTGGATGACGGAATGGGAACATTTATAAAGGAAGAATATAAAAAAGCAATCATGTATATGGGAATTATACTTGTGGTGTATATAGGAATCAGATTCCTGTTGCCCCTGATAGGACCATTCGTGATTGCTTTTTGTATTGTTGCCCATATTTATCCGTTTGTGACAAAAATATACGAAAAGACACATATCAGCAGGACTCTATTAACAGGAGCCATATTATTTTTCCTGTTATTCATATTAGCAGGAATTGCGCTCCTGCTATGTAACAAAGTAGTATGCAGTGTTGGGCAGATAGTAACTAATATGGAAGGTATACAAAGTGAATTTTGTAGATTTATAAGCCATTGCTGTGAATGCCTGGAATCTAAAACAGGACTCAGAGCTGATGAAATAGAAAGATTTTTTCTTGATAAAGTGAATATTGTTTCCAACAATATTCAGGGAGAAATCGCGCCTAAGCTAATGGGAAAATCTGTTACGTACATGAAATGTGTGGTATCTATAATAGCCACTATTGTTG
>JAEWWQ010000417.1 GCA_023458855.1 Bacillota bacterium | reverse complement strand
CTGTTTGAGCATACTATGCAAAATAGTCTATTTAATTGATACTTTGAACATATGAACCAAATAGAAATAATGTAAAAATTGCAAGGACATTTACATTTTACTTACGATTACAAGAATGTCATTTTCCTGAATCTTCGTATTTCCATTTGGGACAATTGTCTTTTCTTCTCGTTTGATGATGGCAATCAGTGTATTCGTATCTGTTTTTATGGACTGTATCTTTTTCTGATTCCATGAATGCTGCTTTGTGATTTTCTGTTCAATCACCTCGACATTCACTTCATCATTACTTCCAGGAGCGGCAATGACCATAATGTCTCCAATTTCTATTCGTGTACTTCCATTTGGTATGAGAGCAGACTTCTTTTTGATTATCGTTACAACCAGCATTTGTGGGGGCAGATCAAGATCCTTTATCTGTAATGAGATCCACGGATGGTTTTTTGTTATTGGAAGACGGATCAGCTGGACATCTCCTTCTTCTTGATAATCTGAAAATGTCTTTGAGATATCCCCTTCTGTATCAATCATATCAAGCTTTCTAGCAATGTAGGGCAGTAGTGTTCCTTGAATTGCAATCGAAAACAACACTATGCAGAATACAATATGAAAAATATCATTTTTAAGATATGCCGGATTCACTGTAGCCATGATGGCAAATACAATGGCCGATGCACCTCTGATTCCTGCAAATGATACAAGTGCAATTTGGTTCAAACTACAACCAAAAGGCTTTAATATTGCAAATACAGAAACTGGCCTTACAATCAATGTCAAAAAGACTGTGATTGCAAGTGCTACGCCGATAATCTGAGGCATTTGAGATGGAAAAGCCAGTAGTCCCAGAATGAAAAAGATATAAATCTGCACGAGCCCAGTCAGGCCATCAAAAAAATTGATTAGTACATGTTTGTTCTTCAATTGCTGATTACCAACAAGTATACCGAATATGTAGGTACTTAAGTATCCGTTGCCACCGAATTGCTCGGGTAATGAAAAGGATAAGAAGACCATTGCAACAAAGAATACGATTTCCAGTCCATCCGATTTTAATTGAAATTTTTTGTATAAATAGATGGAAATATATGCCAGTGTAATCGCGCACACTATACCTACAATAAACTGCGCTGCAATCATGAATGCATATCTTCCGGGTGATGTCGATCCATTCATCAATTCCAAAATGATAAGTGTCAGCATATATGCTGTTGGGTCATTGCTACCGCTTTCTAGCTCCAGCATAGATGAACTTTGGTCCTTCAGTGCCAGTTTCTTTGATTTTAATATAGAAAAGACCGATGCTGCATCTGTAGAACTGATAACTGCACCAATCAGAAAACTTTCTAAAAGACTAATTCGTATTATAAAGAAGCAGAATAGTCCAACCAAAAAAGCTGTAATCAATACTCCGAATGAAGATAACAAAAGAGCTTTCTTTGCAACAGGTTTCGCTGTCTTCCAGCGCGTGCCAAATCCTCCATAAAACATAATGAATATCAAAGCAACTGAACAGGTTTCCTCAGCAAATTTATAATTATCAAAATTAATTTGAACCAGACCATCTGATCCAAACAGTAGACCTAGCCCTATAAACAATAATAGTCCAGGGATACCAATTTTTTGAGATAGCTTTGAAGTAAATATCGATAATATAATTACTATTGAAGCAATGAGTAAATAGTTTGTCATAGCATGCCTCCCTCATAAGTTCTATCAATTCAATGTAAAATAGTTGACAAGAATATAATACACGTTTTGCAAAACAGACGCAACTATTGGGGCGAATGCTCAGCGCCGAAAGGCAGAGTAATCTGTTGTGTTTGATTTGTTTTAAAAGACATGTCCTGTACCTCACCTTATCATATGTCTTTATTATACTATATTTGGTGAGGATTTTGATGACTTGGTGTCTACTTTTGACACCTTAACCATCTTTTCTACTATAAAAATTTTCAACTCAACAAAACCTGTACTTGAAAGTATTTAATGATAACCTCTGTTTTCCAAACATCCTTTTACGTAGCAACGGATAATTAAATAAATTCCTTGCTCCAATAACAGTAATACCATCTGATTTACTGATATAAAATGCTTAATCCAATCTCCAAAGAAGATGATAAATGCGGTACTCATAATTACCACTACAACGCTGATTCCATCCCAACAGTATTTCTTATAGACGCTGCTAATCCATTGAATTAAAACCCAGACAGAAGCAAATATCCCTACTATCAAGAGTGCAATAACTCCAATCAATAACACCCATTCAAATATGTTTGAAGCAGTAGCGTTGGAAATTCTTTCACTTAATGTTGCAACTTGCTTCCCAACACAAAGAATTCCATTTAATGCATTTGACATTCCTACCCATATTGTCTGAAAAAATATCACCACATCATCTACAAAACTCTGTGTCCTAATTGCCATAAATACTGTAATAAGAAGTGCATAAGCAACAAATCCCACAAATGCACTTTCAAATGCCATCGTCTTCACTTTGAATTCTCCATCCAATCGATTCCACGCTCGGTCATAAGCTGCCTTTGATTTCTGCAATGCTGTCTGGTCGCAGTTATAACACTTTTCATAAGGCACTCGTACTTCCTCATTATGAGAAACAACCTTTTGATGCGTCTCGGCATATTCCTTATCTGCTAATGCCTGTGTCAGCTTACCTTGAATGTCCCCGATATCTGCTTGGTGTTGATTCTTCTCGCTCTGCAACGATTCTTTTGCCTGCTTCAAGTCCTTCTTTAATGCTTGCACGTTCTCTTCGCTGTTCTCGTTGTTCAGCTTCTCGTTTAAGTCCAGCAATTCGTTCATTTGTGTTTGCTGTTCCTTGATGATTCTGTCCTTCTCCTCGATTTCTGTCTGCTGTTTCTCCGACAGATCCAGTAATTCTAGAATCTGTTCTTCTAGCTGTAAGTTTTCTAAATCTCTCATTGGCTTCCCTCGCTTTCTCTATTCTTTTACCAATTTCAGTAATGTTTCGTTCTGTATCTGCAATAAACTGTTCTCGCTGCTTAGTTTCTCCGACAAGTCTTTCCATTGCTGATTCTCTGTCTCTAGTTCCTGAATGCGCTTGTCCTGTTTCTCCAACAAGTTCTGCATTTCTTCTGTACCCACGGATTCTTCCAGTAATCGCAGTAATTCGTTGTTTGATTCTATCAATCCTTGAATCTGGTTCTGGTAACTGACTGAATTCTCCTGACTGCTTTTCAGTTCCAGATATACCTCGTCTAGTAAATCCTGCTGTTCCTCGATCTGATGAATCATTTCTTCCATCATTGGAATAACTACTTTGCTCTCGTCTAATGTCATCTAAATTCTCCTTCCATTGTGACAGCCATATGGTTACATTCTTTAATGCGTCCTGCATCTTCTGTAACAAATTGTTCTGTTTACGAATGGTACGGTTCTTCTCCACTTTCCATGAAGCTTCTGCGCCTGTTCCATTCTGATAACGTGTTTCCAGCATCCTTGCACTAGTTCCCTCGTGAATCGTTGGAATCTCAATCTTTCCCTGCCTTGCAAAAGAACGGTGGTCAATCCACTTTTCTTTTGGCAGATGAAGATTACACTCCTTCGCCCATTCACTGCGCCATAATTCGCAGTTCTTAGGATTATTCCAGCCTGTGGAATCAGTCAGTACTCGTTTCCACTGTTTGCGGTTACGTGCGCCAACCTTTTGAATACCATCATCATCTAAAACAGGAACCCGTATTCCACAGCGGCTGGGATCTTTTTTATCCTGCCACCAGTTTGGATGAGATGGATTGATAATGAACTGCCCTAAACTGTCTCGCTCAAAATCCCAGTCCTTCACTTCCTTATTTCCCCACGAATTATCCTTGTTAAAAGGACGCGTAGTGAGAAGAAGATGAACATGGGGATTGCCATTCCTTTTGTCATGGATACTCCAATCTGCACACATTCCCTTATTCACAAAGTTTCTCTGAATAAAATCTGTTGTAATATCAATCTGTTCCTTCCTGTTCCATTCATTCGGCAGAGAGAATTCAAAGGAACGTCCTAACTGCGCATCCGAACCTTTCTCTACCTTTAATACTTCATTCCAAAGTTTCTGCTTTTGAAATGTCACTTCAAACTTTTCGAGTTCTGCTTCTTTATCAGAAGAACATAGATACCGCAACGATTTTTGAAATCTTGCAATATTTTCCTCTGGAA
>JAEWWQ010000416.1 GCA_023458855.1 Bacillota bacterium | reverse complement strand
TCTTCTGAAAGGTATTTGTTAACGGCATCATTCTCATTGACATAATGACATCCTGCAATTCCGATGTGAATTTTGTAAGCTGTGCCGCAGCTTTTTGAAAATTATTCAGGTTTAGTCCGGGAATTTTCAGGTCCGGGTTCTGCAATACTACTGCCTGTGAGATAACAATCTCTCCGATCAGATCCATGAGCAGGTCCATTTTGGCCACATTTACGCTGATAAAATTCTGCTGCGCTGTCTTTTTCTCTTTTTGCTGCTTTGCCAGTTTCTTGGATTTACCGGGTTCTTTGGACTGAATCACATAATCACCGGGAACCAGCTCCTTTTCCTTTTTTTCTTCTGACACATTACTTCCTGTATCTATGCCAAGCGGTTCAAATCCTCTTAAAAATTCTTCAGGTGTACATTCAGCAATAGTAATATCCTCCACTCCGGCGATATGATCAATTAGTTTTAATACCTCTTCCACGGAAGCCTGCGCCTGTAGCAGGATACGGAATCCATCTGCCAGAATCACATCCCCGCTTTCTTCATTGGATACAATATCTTCCGGCATATACAAAAGATCTTCTGCTATCTCTTTTAAGGAATAAACCGCAGTGTAAGCACGAATATTACTCATTGGCGTATCACTGCGATAAGTAATATTTATTTTATAAAATCTACTGCTTTCTGTTGCTACCGGCCCAATATAATATTGGCTGGGTTCAACGTAGGCATTTTCTTCCGGCAGTTTCTCTCCGCCCTTTTCTATCGTGTGTTTTATTTTTTGCAGGAATGCATCAAGCTCCTTTATAATCTTCGCCGGATCACCATCCGATGTATTACCGGCGCGAATCTTTTCAAATTCACCCAGAATAAAATCCGACACCCGAAAAATATGATCCACAAGCTCCAGATGCGGAATATCATCCGGATGGGATTCTCTCAAATAATAAAATACATCCTCCAGTTTATGCGCAATTTCGGTAATATTTTCATACATCATAATACCGGAAGATCCTTTTATCGTGTGCATGATCCGAAAAAATTCGTTAATGGTATCTTCGTCAAATTTATCTTCATTTTTCTTATCCAGTGTTGTTGCTTCCAATTGTTCCAAAAGCTGTCCATTTTCAAAAAGATACATGTCCAGCATTCCTTCCGTACTAAATTCTTCCGTCACTATTTATTCCCCCTCTCCCTCATATAGTGCTAAGGAATCAACTGCATTTTTTTTAATACTTCATCCAGCTTTTTCAGGTCAATTGGTTTTGCTGAATAGGCTGTGCAGTTCAGTTCAAATGCTTTTTTCACATTTTTCTCCTCATTAAGTGCAGTCATCATTATGATTTTCACCGCTTTATCTTCCGGAATCTTTCTCTCTTTTTCGATATTGCGAATAGCCTTTAAAGCCTGATATCCATCTAACACTGGCATCATAACGTCCAGACACACCAGGTCGTATCCTTCCTGTTCATCCAGCGCCATCATAAAAGCATCAATTACTTCCATTCCATCTACGGTAACATCACATTCCCCATATTGTGATAAGTGTTTCATCATAAATTTGCGACTTGCAAAGTCATCCTCGGCAATTAAAGTTTTCATAGCTGCTCCCTTCCACCCCTTCTACGGCATTTTCTTACGCTTTATTAAGAATACTATATACTTTCTGTGCAATTCCCTGTAATCCGATCCTATATTTTACTGCACCTATATCGTATGCTGCTTTCGGCATCCCATACACAATGCAGCTTGCTTCATCCTGACCAATTGTTTCAGCACCTGCCTTGCGCATTTCCAACAGACCGTCCGCACCATCCCTTCCCATTCCTGTCAGGATGATTCCAAGTGCCTGCTTTCCCGCTGTTCTTGCAACAGATTGAAACAACACATCTACGGAGGGGCAATGTCCGCTTACCTTGGTTCCCGATTTACATTCTACCTGATATGTTCCATTTATTTTTACAAGTCTCATATGAGCATCTCCCGGTGCGATCAATACATGTCCCTGCCTTACTTTATCTCCCGTTTCAGCTTCTTTTACGGACACCTCACATTGATTGTTAAGTCGTTGCGCATACATTGCCGTAAATCCGGGAGGCATATGCTGTACAATTACGACTCCGGGAATATCTTTATGGAATCGTTTCACCACATCATATATCGCTTCCGTACCTCCCGTAGAAGCTCCGATAGCAACAATTGTATCTTTACTGACTATTTTTCCTGTTATTTTTGCCTCCTGTAAATCTGTTTTTCTCAGGTTTCCGATTTTTACCGTGGATGCTATCTTAACCTTTGTCACCAATTCCCTCTGCATGAATTCGCCCAGCCTTTCTGCATCATATCCAATCGGCTTATTCACAAATTCCACTGCTCCGGCGTTTAATGCATCAAAGACAGCATTGCCCAGTGCACTGATTACCACTACCGGCAATGGATACTGAGGCATTAATTTTTTCAAAAATTCTATTCCATTCATTCTGGGTAATTCTACATCCAATGTCATAACATCCGGTTTGTATAAGAGGATGGCATCCCTGGCTTCATAAGGATCTCTGGCAGTTGCTACTACCTGGATAGATGGATCTGTACGCAAACTGCGGACCAGCAGTTCCCGAAACAGAATCGAATCCTCTACAACAAGTACTTTTATCTGCGGCATCTTCCACCCCGCCTTTCCTTTATTTTTTATAAACAGATGGACAAATATATTGGAAATCCGCACAGTCCTTATCTATGGATTCTGTCGTTCCAATAAAAAGATATCCACCCGGCTCCATAAAATCATATATCCGCTGAATCAGTTCCCGTTTTGTCTCTCTTTCGAAATAAATCATTACATTCCTCATAAATACGACATGCAGTTTTCTTTTAAAAGGCAACGGATTCATCAGATTGAACTGCCTGAACAGAACCGCCTTTTTCAGTTCTGGCTTCACTTCAAATTTATCACCTGCAATCACTCTGAAATATCTTTTTTTCCAGGTATCCGGAAGCGGCTCTATCTGTTCTTTCAGATATTGTCCCTTCGCTGCATACTGCAGGACCTGGGTCGAGATATCTGTTGCCAGAATTGTAGTATCCCAATTGAGATAATCCAGACCAAAAAAGTCATTCAGTATCATAGCAATGGTATAGGGTTCTTCCCCGGTAGAAGATGCCGCCGACCAGATCCTAAGATCTCTGCTTTCCGCTTTGGTCTTCTTTAGTTCCGGAAGTACCCGGTTTTTCAAAAAATCCATATGTTCAAATTCACGCATAAAGTAAGTATGATTTGTAGTCAGTATATTAACAAGATTTTCTATTTCCTTTCCTGTTATATCTTTTTCAACTACGTTCATATATTCGTTGTAGTTTGCATACCCGTTCTTGATCAGATAATTTTCCATTCTTCCGATAATAAGAACTTTTTTTTGCTGTAATTCTATTCCCGTTCTCCGCTTTACAAAGGTTACAATTCTTCTAAATTCTTCATCTGTTATCATCTATCTTACCTCTGCAGATACAAATTGTTTTACCACTTTTTCAAAAACATCCATAATCTGCGGATCAAATTTCTTTCCTTTTTCCAATAGCATCATTTGCAACGCTTCCTTCGGACTTAACGCTTTCCTATAAATCTCGTTACAGGTCAGTTCGTCATAACTGCAGACTATTTTGACAATTCTGGCCGCCAACGGAATTTTTTCTCCCTGAATGCCATAGGGATAACCACTGCCATCCCAACATTCATGGTGATATCTTGCAATCTCTATTGCCATAGTGAGAAATTCATTAATTCCACAATATTTCCGTATCTCCTCCAGCAATTTTGCGCCTCTCTCCGGATGTTCCTTCAGTTGTTCCAATTCTTCTTCCTTCAGCAGATTCTTATCAGAGTGGAAACGATCCGGCATGGTGATCTTACCGATATCATGAAGCAGCGCTGCTATTCCGATAGTGTCCACGAATAAATTTGTTATCTTTCCTTCGAACTTAGGGCTGAACGCTAAGCTTTGCGCCAGTAAATGTGCATTTAAAGATACTGTTTGCAGATGATTTCCCGATTCCTGCATTTCTTTTCTTTCGCTCATAGCGGCTATTGCAAAAAGAATATTTTTCTGACCCTCTTCAATTTTTTTACTCTGTTCATTTATAATTGCATTTAGACGATAATTGTAATTTTCCATTTCTTTTTGCATTGTATAAAGTTTTAAACAGGTATTGATGCGGACTGTTACTTCCTCCAGCGCAAAGGGTTTTGTAATAAAATCTACTGCTCCGAGACGAAGTCCTTTTATTTTTTCTTCCGTTGAACTGATTACAGAAATAAATATAAGTGGAATTTCACGTGTCCGGATATCTTTTTTTAATATCTTACAAAATTGATAGCCATCGAGATCCGGCATGGAAATATCCGATAAAATCACCTGCGGGAGCTCTTTGTCCATTATTTCCAGTGCCTGTCTGACACTATATGCCGAACGGGCCTTATAGCCCAGAGTCTCTATCATCGCTTCTAACACAGCTGTATTGGCTTCCATATCATCAACAATTAAAATACGAGGGGGCGTACCATTTGAATAATCCATTATTTGCTCCTTTCCTATTTTCATTTTTGTGATTTTAACAGTTCCTTCAATTCTTTAAACAGTTGTGTACTCTTTTCGTATTCTTCTTTTCTGACTGCCATCTCCAGCTTGAAAGCTTTTTTCTTAAATTCCGGATTTAGAGCAGTTTCCAATAATTTTCTTACATTCTTTGCAAACTCCTCCGCTCTCTGCCATGTCTTCATCTCAACGCAAATAATTAGTTTTTCCATATTACCGTTCAACTCTATTTTGTTTTCCTGTGTTCCATATTGGTAAATAGCATTGAGATTATCTAACTCATTGGTAATCCGTTTTGTCTTCTTCAATTGATTTTTTTCAAATGCCTTTTCCTTTGTATGTAAAAATATGGAAAAGGAAAAAGTACTGCCTTTTCCTGGCTCACTCTCACAATTGATATTTCCCCGCATCATCTGTACCAATTTTTTCGAAATAGATAATCCAAGACCGGTTCCGCCATATTTTCGGGTAATCGAACCGTCCACCTGGGTAAAACTCTCAAATAACTTCTCTTTATCTTCTGGTGCAATCCCAATCCCCGAATCAATAACCACAAAAAATAATTCCATTTCATATCCTATATGCAGGATTTGAACCACTTCTACTCTGACATAACCGATAGAAGTAAATTTAATTGCGTTGGATATCAGATTATTTAATATCTGAGTCAGACGCAGCTCATCACCAGCTACATTATCCGGTATGTTCTCCGCAACTCTGAGTGTCAATGATATTCCTTTTTCATTTGCTATCTTAATATTTGCGTCAATTATATAGCTTAGACATTCTCTTAATTTAAATTCTTTCTCTTCTAATTCGAGTTTTCCTGCACTCATTTTAGAAAAATCCAAAAGATTATTAATGATTTCTGACATATTGTCACAGCATTTGTCTATGATCTGTAATGCTCTCAGACTTTCGCTCTCCCGATTTTCTTGTTCCATCAGATATTTCACATGACCCTTAATTCCATTTACAGGTGTTCGCAATTCATGTGTTATATTAGCTACAAATTCATTTCTTACTTTTAATGCTTCTTTTGCATCTTGCTCGGCCCGCATAAGTTCCTTAGTTAATTCTACTTTTGTAACTATATTGGTAACAGCGCAGACGTAAAGATCATTTGAAATATTTACCTGCCCAAATCTCAATTCAACAGGAAAACATGTTTTATTTTTTCTATATATCACGGATTCAATTTGATGATTCCTGTTCTGCTCTATAAATTCTGCCAAATCAGTAGGCTTATGAAATATTGGGCGAAAGATATCCCATACATAGACTTCTTCACCTTCCCGATATCCAAGTTCCTCCTCTGCGCTCCTATTTAGCATGACTATTTTGCCATTCTTGTCAAATGTTACGATTATTCCAAGTACATCGTTTGCAATGTCTATAAATACAGAGCTGAAATGCATATATTTTACCTCATTTCTGCAAAAATCATTCAAAATCGTTAAAATCAAATATATTATAACAAGTTATCTGTCAAATTGAAACATATTTTTATATTATTATAGCAAAAAAAGAAATAATGTTGCCAGGCAACATTATTTCTTTTTTTGCTATAATAATATAAATTAATTTTTCCAAAATCCTTTTTTCTTTTTTTCGTTTGTCTCTTTTTCAGACTCTGCACTCTGGGCAGCATTGAGACTGTCTCCTGTCACTGCATCGAACTGTTTCAAAAGTTCCTTTGCTTCATGTGAAAGCTTATCCGGCACCTGAACTACCAAAGTCACATAATGATCCCCGCGCATTTCTTTATTACGCAGAGACGGAACACCTTTTCCCTTTAAACGAATCTTTGTATCTGTCTGTGTACCAGGTTTTACTTCATATATTACCTTTCCGTCTACAGTATCAATAACGATCTCGCCGCCAATCGCTGCAACCGGGAAGGAAACCGGAACAGTAGAAAAGATATTATATTCCTGACGCTGGAAAATCGGGTGCCGCTGCACGATAACCTCTACCAGCAGATCCCCTCTTGGACCTCCATTCAATCCCGGCTCGCCTTTATCTCTTATTCTTACGCTCTGACCATTATCAATACCTGCCGGGATTGATACCTGAATTTTCTTTCTGGTGGCAATATATCCGCTGCCATGGCAATGCGGACACTTTTCCTTCACTACCTTACCGCTGCCCCCGCAGTCAGGACAGGTCTGTACATTACGAACTGTACCAAAGAAAGATTGTTGTGTAAACACAACCTGACCTTTACCGCCGCACTTTTGACATGTTTCAGGACTGGTTCCCGGCTTTGCCCCAGTTCCATGACAAGTATTGCATGCGTCCTTCAATGTCAGTTCTATCTCTTTTTCTACGCCGAATACAGCTTCCTCAAATGTAATTCTAACACTGGTCCTAATATTAGGCCCTTTAGACGGACCATTGTTCGGTCGTCTGGAACCTCTACTGCTGCCACCAAAAAAGTCACCAAAAATATCGCCAAAAATATCGCCAAAGTCAGCGCCGCTGAAATCAAATCCACCACCGTAACCGCCGGCTCCACCATTTTCAAATGCAGCATGACCAAACTGATCATACTGACGTTTCTTCTCAGGATCACTCAAAATAGCATATGCTTCCGAAGCTTCCTTGAATTTCACCTCTGCCTCTTTGTTTCCAGGATTCATATCAGGATGATATTTTTTGGCAAGTACTCTATATGCTTTTTTTATTGCAGCTTCATCAGCATTTTTATCAACGCCGAGAACCTCATAATAATCTCGTTTTTGTTCTGCCATTTCTTATTCCTTTCAAATCGGTGATAGGGACCATGAATACCTACATGCCCCTTTCCCCGAAAAGTAATTCTTTTTTATACTTCTTGAGAAGTTGTTCTATACTTCTCTATAGTCTCCATCGACTACATCATCAGCGGCTCCGCTCATATCAGGTCCTGCTCCTGCTGCGCTCATATCAGGGCCCGCTCCTTGTGCTCCGCCTGCCTGTTCATACATTTTTGAGAATAAGCTCTGTGCACCTGTCATTAATTTTTCCTGAGCCGCTTTCATTTCAGCTACCTGGTCTTCTGACATTTCAACATCTTTTGTTTTTTCCAGAATATCTTTCAATGCCTGAAGATCTGCTTCCACAGCTGCCTTATCATTAGCATCAATCTTGTCACCTGCTTCTGTCAAAGCCTTTTCTGTCTGGAATACAAAAGAATCTGCTTCATTTCTTGCATCAATCGCTTCCTTACGTTTCTTATCCTGTGCCTCAAATTCAGCTGCTTCTCTTACTGCTTTATCGATATCTTCATCCGACATATTAGAACCTGCTGTAATTGTAATATGTTGTTCTTTACCTGTTCCCATATCCTTTGCCGTTACGTTTACAATACCGTTGGCATCAATATCAAATGTAACTTCAATCTGAGGAACACCACGTCTTGCTGGTGGGATACCATCCAATCTGAATTGTCCAAGTGACTTGTTATCCTTGGCAAATTGTCTCTCTCCCTGTACCACATTGATATCTACTGCTGTCTGATTATCAGCTGCTGTAGAGAATATCTGGCTCTTTTTGGTAGGAATTGTCGTATTTCTCTCAATCAATCTTGTAGCGACGCCACCCATAGTTTCAATTGACAGTGATAATGGAGTAACATCAAGAAGTAAGATTTCGCCTGCACCTGCATCTCCAGCTAATTTTCCGCCCTGAATTGAAGCGCCGATCGCAACACATTCATCCGGATTTAAAGTCTTGCTTGGTTCATGACCTGTTAATTGTTTTACTTTATCCTGAACAGCCGGCATACGTGTTGAACCACCAACCAGTAATACCTTTCCAAGTTCACTTGCAGTGATTCCTGCATCTTTTAATGCATTTTGAACCGGTACTGTTGTTCTTTCTACCAAATCATGTGTTAATTCATCGAATTTTGCCCTTGTAAGGTTCATATCAAAGTGTTTTGGACCTTCTGCAGTAGCTGTAATAAATGGTAAATTAATATTTGTAGTTGTTGCTGCTGATAATTCTTTTTTTGCTTTTTCTGCTGCTTCTTTTAATCTTTGAAGCGCCATTTTATCTCCTGATAAGTCAACGCCTTCATTTTTCTTAAATTCTGCCAGCATATAGTCTGTAATCTTCTGGTCAAAGTCGTCTCCACCAAGTCTGTTATCACCGCTTGTTGCAAGAACTTCAATAACACCATCACCGATTTCAATAATAGATACATCAAAGGTACCGCCGCCAAGGTCATACACCATGATTTTCTGTTCTTTTTCATTATCAAGTCCATATGCCAAAGCTGCTGCTGTAGGCTCGTTGATGATACGCTTTACATCAAGTCCCGCAATCTTACCGGCATCTTTTGTTGCCTGTCTTTGTGCATCATTGAAATAAGCTGGTACTGTAATAACAGCTTCTGTTACTTTTTCACCTAAATAATTCTCTGCATCTGCTTTTAATTTCTGGAGTATCATGGCCGAAATCTGCTGTGGTGAATATTTCTTATCATCAATTGTTCTGCCACGGTCCGTACCCATATCTCTCTTAATAGATGAGATTGTTTTCTCTGAATTTGTTACTGCCTGACGTTTTGCCGGTTCACCAACAAGTCTTTCACCTGTTTTTGTAAATGCGACAACAGAAGGTGTAGTTCTTGCTCCTTCTGTATTTGCTATAACAGTAGGTTTTCCACCTTCCATAACAGCCACACAACTGTTTGTTGTTCCTAAATCAATACCGATAATTTTACTCATATTTTTTTCCTCCAAATTTAATAATGATTAATTTTTACTGTACTACGGCTACCATGCTGTGTCTTACCACACTTTCTTTATACCTATAGCCTTTTTGTAATTCCTGTGCTACAATACCGGATTCGTATTCTTCGCTTTCAACCTGCATTACTGCATTATGCAATTCAGGATTGAATTCAGTCCCTATTGCCTCAATTGATTCGACACCTAATTCTTTCAATCCGTCCATCAACTGTTTATATACCATAGACATTCCTTCTGCAAATGCGGTTCCCTTTTCTTCTTCCGGAATGCTTTGTAACCCTCTTTCAAAATTATCTACAACAGGAAGCATCTTTTCTATGACACTTTTTGCCCCTACCTGAAACATTGCTGATTTTTCTTTTTCTGTT
>JAEWWQ010000415.1 GCA_023458855.1 Bacillota bacterium | reverse complement strand
GTACAGGTGTGAGCATAGTTTTCGGGATGCTGCTCAATATCGCCAGCCAAATCAAATAATTTGTCTAATTCCTCAGTAGTAAAATCGAGAGGGCTCATTAAATGTCTCATAAACATATCTCCTTATTTTCTTATTACTCGCGTAAAAAAATCGAAGAGAAAAAATAGATTCTCTTCGATTACAATATTACTTGTAGGATAATAAATCCTCTACGGCTTTTCTTTTTGGAGCAATGGGAGCTTCATCAGGATAACCGATTGGAATAAGTGCAATTAATTCTCTGTCTTCAGGAATGTCTAATAGAGAAGCAGTTTTTGCTTCATCAAAAATACCAAGTATAACGGAACCGAGTCCCTGCTCATAGGCTGCTAAACAAAAAGCTTCAGTAGCAATACCAGCGTCAAACATCTGCCAGGTATCTTTTCGGGGAGTGGTAAAGGAGCCATCTCTTTCATAGCCGCTCCTGTTTTTTATAACAGTGATTGCAATTACCATAGGTGCGTTATCAATAATAGTACCATTATTTGGATAAGTGGAAGTACATTCAGCAGAAATTCTGTGTTTTAGCTCATTCTCTACGGCGATATAACGAACAATCTGACTGTGTTTCCAGCTGGGTGCATAGGAAGCGGTTTCAATAATATTGCTTAACACTTCATGGGATACAACGGTATCTTTAAATTTACGAATACTTCGACGCCCACGAATACATTCATTACCTGTCATGGCTGACCTCCTTGGATAGAAAGAAAACTAATTTATTTCAATTATGATACCATAACGATACTATCATTACAATGATAATTCCAGGAAAAATTTTATAAAAAGAAGGAATTGCATTACTGTTAACTATCTTATATAATAAACATATTGAATGAAAAGGAGAATCTGAGATGGAGTATGTAGAAAAAAAGAGAATCGTTTTCTGTGCATTGCCTTGGACTTTTACAACATACAAAATTAGGGAGGATGTTATTACAATTGACAGCGGCTTCCTGAATAAAGAAGAAAATGATTGCTATATGTATAAAGTACAGGATGTGAGGCTTACTACTACATTATTTGAGAGAATCTTCGGGTTAGGAACTGTTTCCTGTTTTACAGGTGATGTGACGAATCGGGAGTTGGTCATGGAACATGTGAAAAATGCAAAGGAAATAAAAGATTTTATATTAAGAGCATCGGAAGATGCAAGGAGAAAGAGACGTACTCTGAATACATTAGATATTAGTGCCAATGATGTGGATAAATTTGATGTCGATTAGAAATAAGTAATATAATGTTAGTGCAGCAATATAATTTGCTGCACTTTTTTTGCTTTAAAAGGTAATAGAGATTACTTCTAAAAAAAGAAATTAAATTTAGTCAAAAAGTATATTGATTTTAGGGGAAAACATGATAAAATGGTGATTGTCGTCTAATAAAAAGCAATTTTGCGCAGGATGTATTTAGAAGATGCGGAGGTAGAATAATGGAATTGGATATGACGAAAGGAAGTCCGTTCAGGCTGATTGTTAAATTTATTATTCCGATTGTCATTGGCAATATATTTCAACAATTCTATAATATGGTTGATACTATTATCGTAGGAAGATTTGTTGGTGTTAAAGCATTGGCAGCAGTTGGTGCAACCGGAACAATTATGTTTTTAATTCTGGGATTTATGCAGGGTCTTACAACGGGATTCACGGTATTGACGGCACAGAGATTTGGTGCAAGTGATTATGCGGCTATGAAAAAGAGCGTAGGGAACGCTGCGGTTCTTTCTATTATAATAACGATTATTGCTACGGTGCTCAGTGTTATTGGAATGGATACATTATTGAATGTCATGAATACACCGGATGATATTTTTGATATGGCAAGAGAATATATTGTGATCATCTGTCTGGGAATGGGCTGCAATATTTTATATAATTTGCTGGCAAGTATATTAAGGGCGATAGGAAATAGTAAGATTCCCCTATATTTCCTTATTGTATCTGCAATATTAAATATTTTTCTGGATATTTTCCTAATTGTAAATGTACATATGGGAGTCGCAGGAGCTGCGTGGGCAACTGTTATTTCGCAAGGCGTGTCCGGTATTCTGTGTCTGTTCTATATTATATGGAAGGTAGAATTGCTCCATACAAAAAAGGAAGACTGGAAATTAGATTACTACTGTGTACGTAACCAACTATCGATCGGAGTGCCGATGGCGCTGCAATTTTCCATCACCGCTGTTGGGACTATTCTTGTACAAAGTGCATTAAATATGCTGGGTTCAACTGTAGTAGCAGCTTATACGGCAGCGGGCAAAGTAGAGCAGTTGGTGACGCAGCCGTATGCGGCACTGGGAATGACGATGGCAACTTATAGTGCACAAAACAGGGGCATTGACGATGTAGGACGCATCAGGAGTGGAGTCAGGGTAGCCAATTTATTAAATATTGTCTATTCCATTTTGATTGGTGTAGTGATTGTAAAGGCAATGCCGTATGTAGTTTCGCTATTTGTAAGTGGGGAAGTCAGCTCAATATTGGGATATGCGCAGACATATATTACCGTTGTAAGTATTTTCTTTATCCCGCTAGGTATGATATTTATTTATAGAAATGTATTACAGGGAAGCGGATTATCCATGTTGCCGATGCTTGGAGGAGTGGTAGAACTATTGAGCCGTTCTGTTCTTGCATTTACTGCCGCACAGTACAGGAGTTATCTTGGTGTATGTCTGGCAAATGCAGCAGCGTGGCTGTCGGCAGGCGTATTCCTGTGGATAGCATATCTGTTCATTGCCAGAAAGTGGAAAAAGCAAGGATTATTTAACTAGTTCAAGGGCATATTTTACAAAAGCCGCAGCAGATATCAACACAATCTGTTACGGCTTTTGCTTACTTAGTATCCTGTTTTGCAGTGAGCGCAGATAAGATTCGTTCGTAAAATAATCCTGTAAGAACCCAGAAAGGAAAATAATCGATGCGAATGACATTTTTATAATTCCATTTTGAAGAAGTATAATTCCAGGGGCAGCATTTCTTTTTCATAAGAAAACAACCAGAAATATATTCGATGGTAAAAATACTGAGTGCATAAGAAACCCCACGCATGAAACAGGATCTTTTTTGGAGTATTTTGCTGATAGGACCCAGAATCACAGCCATTCCATAGATAGGGAACATCCAAAGAGAAGTATTTCCACGCAGCGAAAAATCATGACGTTGGAACGAATGCAATGCTGTAAAAATAATTTCAAGGCACCAGCCTACGACTCCGCAGATACAAAAATGTTTCAAAAATGTTTTCATGTAAAAGAGTATTTCCAATTTCTCATTTTCTATTCCACTTTTAAGGGAATGTGCTATAATTCGAGATAGACATAAAATATACAGCAAGGCAGGACAGGCTGAAATGAATTATAGAGAAACAAAGAAATACATAGAAGAAATCAATCAATATGGAAGTGTACTTGGTCTGGATAATATTCAAAATCTGTTGACATATTTACATGATCCTCAGGATGAATTACAATTTATTCACATTGCCGGGACGAATGGAAAGGGTTCTACGCTTGCTTTTATTTCTACTATACTGAAATGCGCAGGATATAAAGTGGGAAGGTATGTTTCACCGACTGTTTTTGATTACCGGGAGAGAATTCAGATAAATGGAAGGATGATATCCAAAGCAGATCTGGCTCTATCTATGACTAAGGTGAAAGCAGCAGTCACAGATATGCAGGAGGCTGGTTTTCCGCATCCGACTGCATTTGAAATAGAAACTGCCTTATCCTTTTTATATTTCAAAGAAAAAGGGTGTGAGATAGTTGTATTGGAAACCGGGCTGGGCGGACTTCTGGATGCGACGAATGTAATTAAGACAACACTTGTTGCGGTACTGACTTCTATTAGTATGGACCATATGGCATTTTTAGGAAACAGCCTGAAAAAGATAGCAGAGAATAAAGCAGGTATTATAAAAAACGGATGTTATGTTGTCAGCAGTGAACAGGAACAGGAGGCGTGGAATGTCATAGAAGACATATGTGAGAAGAAAAAAAGCATGCTTCTTATGGCTAAGCTGTCTGATGTAAAAAATGTAAAATATGGTTTGAAAAAACAGAGTTTTCAGTATATGGAATGGAAGAAGCTGGAGATAACATTGTCAGGAAAATATCAGATTAAAAATGCAATATTGGCATTAGAAGTAATAAGAACCTTACGCGGGCTTAATTTTAAGATAGGTGATCACGCAATTTATAAGGGATTAATTGAAACAGAATGGTTTGGCAGATTTACGATAATTGCCAGTCATCCTATTTTTATTATAGATGGTGCACATAATGAAGATGCCGCAAAGCAGTTGTCAGAATCCATCCGCTTTTATTTTACAAATAAGAGGATTATCTATATAATAGGGATATTGAAAGATAAGGAATATGATAAGATCATACAGGAGACTTACTCCTATGCAGAACACATTATTACGGTAACGACGCCTAAGAACTCACGGGCAATGGGAGCGTATGAATTAGCACAGGAAATTCAGAAATATCATGATCGTGTAACTGTGGCAGACAGTCTGCAGGAGGCGGTAGAGATAAGTTATTTACTTGCGGATAAGGATAGTGTCATTATTGCATTTGGTTCTCTTTCCTATTTGGGAGAGTTAGCTGCAGTTGTACAAAATAGAGATAAAATCAGGAGAGACAGCCATGGTAGATCAGAATAAAAT
>JAEWWQ010000414.1 GCA_023458855.1 Bacillota bacterium | reverse complement strand
GAACAGAATAGAGCACCAGAAGCCAGGCCCAGACAGATCTTGGTTCCCTCCGTTGAAAGAAAACAATCACAATGGATAGCAGTAGATTGATAATTACCATATGTTGTAACATAAATTGAATCGCCTGATATACTTCCCTTACTATTATCTCCATTTTCCCACCTCTACTCTTAAGTAGTATAAATGATTTTATAACACAATTCAATGCATCCTTCTTGCACTTTACTTAAAAGGATGATACAATGAACAAAGTTTTATTATTATATTAGGAGGTATCCCGTGAATACAGTAACAATCGTATTATTATGCATACTTGCAGTTCTTATTATTGCAGTAATTGTTTTATATTTTTTAGGTAAAAAAACACAAAAAAAGCAAGCAGAACAGCAGGAGCAGATCAATGCTAATAAGCAGACCGTATCCATGCTGATCATTGATAAGAAGCGTCTGAAAATGAAAGATTCCGGTCTCCCGCAAATGGTTATTGATCAGACACCGAAATTATTACGCCGGTCCAAATTACCAATCGTAAAAGCAAAAGTCGGTCCTCAGATTATGTCTCTTGTGTGTGATGAAAAAATATTCGATTCCGTACCTGTAAAAAAAGAAGTCAAAGCTGTTGTCAGCGGAATCTATATTACCGACGTAAAGGGACTGCATGGAACCATTAAAGCAGAACCTGTAAAAAAGAGTTTCTTTAAACGTGCTTTAGAAAAAGCACAGGAAAAGGCAGGCGCAAAACCAATTAAATAGGAATGTAACAGCACGGCAGCTACAATTCCATTAGAAAAAAGACTTGGTGATCCAAGTCTTTTTTATTTTCTTCCTGTCTCCAGTAAAAAAGTCACATCTGCTACAAATTCTCCTGAAGGGAAAATCCCTCCGTTCCTTTTTCTCTGATATTCATGTGGATGGTGCAGTCTGCAAGATGTTCATAATTAACTTCAAGTGCATAGTTCACACGTAACTGCATCTGCCTTTCCTCTTCAGTCAATTCTATCTTTCCAGCTTCTATGCCGATTATAATATTACCAAACGGCGTACCATAACTGGTAATATTTTTCTTATTTTCTTCAAATAGCATATGCACGTTTACAAGACCATGTTTCGTCAAAGTCATTTCTTTCTCATTAAATCTGATGATACTTTTTGTAGGTTCCTCATAACCCTCCGTAATCTCTTCAAATATTACGTAATGGTTTTTATTTTTTTTATAGTAAGTACCCGCAGTGATGGTTTCTATATTATCCGATTCTCCTTCATGAAATTGAAGACCCTGAATGGAAATTAATACATCTTTTGTCATTTCGCTACTTCCAACTTCCTCGCCGTAATAAGGTTTCCTATTAATATTCTTCTATATTAATTACTTTCGCTGATAAGATTCCGTACTTTATAATTGAATTTGCAAATGTCTGGAACTTTTTTGCGCCATCACTTACAAAAAATTGATATTTATTTGCACCAAGTCCCACTTTTGTCTCATTCAGAAGATTTTCTGCCATTAAAAGTTCCTTTAGTTCTCTTGCCGTCTCATATGCCGGATTTACAAGTGTTACTTTATCACCCATAATATTGCCCAGCGTAGAACGAATCAAAGGATAGTGGGTACATCCAAGAATAAGTGTATCGATATCAATATCAATTAATTCTGTCAGATATCTCATTGCTATCTCATCCGTCACCGGATCTTTCAGCAGACCCTCCTCAATCAACGGACAAAATAAGGGACAGGCTTTTCCAATTACCTGTACATGAGGATTAATTTGTTGTATGTACTCCGAATACACATTAGAACCAATGGTGGCATCTGTTGCAATCACACCAATCTTCCCGTTACGTGTTGCATCTGCTGCGACTTTTGCGCCCGGTCTTACTACACCAATAATCGGAATATCGATTTCCTTTTCTATCTCCTCCAATGCCATCGCACTTGCAGTATTGCATGCGATTACAATAGCCTTCACGTTTTGTGTTCGCAGAAAACGGATAATTTGTCTGGAATATCTGGTTACTACTTCCTTCGATTTACTCCCATAAGGAACTCTTGCCGTATCTCCAAAATAGACAATTCTCTCATTCGGAATCTGGCGCATAATCTCTCGCGCTACAGTCAATCCACCAACTCCTGAGTCAAATACTCCGATAGGGGACTGGCAAACATCTTCAATGGACATCATAATACCTCTTACAATTTCATATTTTTATGACCTGCAGACTTTTTGAATTTACTTTAACAGGCCAGCTTCTTTCAGCAGCTCCAACAATCTGCTCTTAACTTCAATCTGATCGTGATCTGCGGTAAAGATATCATAATAGCTGCTCTCTTCATATGGTATCTCTATTTCTTTTCCTGATTCTCTTATTATAATACGATATGTACCATCAGCAAAGCAATATTTTGGATACATCATTCCAATCATGGCCGCCATTGACACATACAAGATTCCTATCTCGATAAATTTCTTCATGAACACAATAACTCCTTCCTTTTATAGAAAGAGTTATTGACATGTTGAGACCCATTTATTCAATTATTAGCAAACTTGCTATATTTGAGACAAATGTAACATAATGGCTTTTTCCTGATTATCAATATGTTCCTTTACTGCAATCGCTGCTGCTGTCTTATTT
>JAEWWQ010000413.1 GCA_023458855.1 Bacillota bacterium | reverse complement strand
TTCTCGGGCAATCCTGATTACGGAATACAGTTCAGAGGTGGCGGATTCGGACCGAATTCACCCGGTAACTTCCGCAGATGTTTAAACCGCTTTACATTTGTATGGCTGATCAATGGTAATAACTTTTGGTTTTATCCCGTGTTTATTGGTTGGCAATATGTGGAAGGATTTCGATGGCGGAATGGCAGGTGGATCTATGACAGAATAAATTTAAGAAGAATCCTGTTTTTCAGATGCTTTTAGGCGGAAGATTCTCTCTTTCTGTGTACAATTAAGACTTCCCGAATAATTCTTTATGCTATATAATGGTAATGAGAATAAAAGGAGTGAATCTACCTCATGGAAACCAACCATTTTCCCCAGAAATTTTTCGGTCGCAGGACCGTTACACAGCAGCTTCGGATTATATTTCTTATAACCATTATGCTCCCCTTTTTTTTGATTGGTGCTGTGATCTATCCCTATTCTGTCTCACAGATCAGTCAGAGCTATAAGAATCTGACTGAATCCGATACCATGCGGATTCGTTCCATTTTACTTGATGTTACCATGGAAATCTATAAGTTATCGGAAGATATCGCAGACGACTCTGCACTTCAGCATATACTGACCACAGAGTATACGGATTCCAGGACTGCTGTAACGGCCTGCAGCCAATATAGCCTGTTTCGGGAATCTCTGACCCAAAATGCTTCTATTACTGCCATTCGACTCTATTACCAGCCTGATTCTCTCACAGGCATAGAACAGACGTATTTTTATCCCATTAACTCAACTGTCCGTTCTATGCCCTGGTTTGATCAGGCGGCTGATTATGCCGGTAGTTTTTGGCGCACAGACAAGCATACCGATTCCCGTGGCAATTCTTACTGGGAACTGAATTTTTACCGTCATATTGCAATTCCTAAGAAAAATTCCTACGCCATTCTGGTCATGACGGTTTCTGATAATTACATCCGAAATCTGATTGACAGTGATACGTTCGAGGTCTTCGTCACCGTAAATAGAGATCCCGTTTTCTACAGTACGAAACGTCGGCTTGCCGGCACTTATTTTCCTGTAGACATTGATTATTCCAAACCATACTACAGTTATAACGGATACCAGAAAATAAACTCCCATTACAGTATAATCTCCCTTGCCACTCTGGTTCCCTATTCCTCTGAGGATAAGATCTATATTCTTTCTTCAGATCGTGATTCTGTCGTTCATCTGGCAAAAGTAACACTGTCCTTTGTGCTGCTTCTTCTCTTATCCATACTGATTCCTGCCCTGATCATCCGTCTTTTTTCCGGATATTTCAGTTCCCGTGTGCAGACACTGCGTCTTGCAATGAATAAGGTCAGTAAAAATGATTATAATCTTGTGGATTCCATCAGCGGTGATGACGAACTCTCTGCTACATTTTCGGACTTAAAAATCATGGCTGAAAAAATTAAAGAGACGGAAGCCAGTATCTATGAGGCTCAGCTTAAAGAGCAGGATATTATCAACCATCAGCAGCAGATCGAACTGAAGATGCTTGCAAGCCAGATTAATCCACACTTTTTATACAATACACTTGAGACCATACGGATGAAGGCATTTGCGGAAGGTAATTCCGAGGTTGCTAATGCAATAAAGCTCCTTGGAAAATCCATGCGTTATGTATTAAGCAGTACCGGCACAACTGCCACTTCTCTGGATAAAGAACTGGATCATATCCTCACTTATCTTTCCATTCAGAAACTCCGTTTTCAGGAACGGCTGAATTATGATATTCAGCTTCGAAATATAAAACCAGAAGATTACCGGATCCTTCCTCTTCTGCTCCAGCCAATCGTTGAAAATGCAATTGTTCATGGAATCGCTGAAAAAGATGGAGGCGGACACCTGATTGTACGGATTCGGAAATTCACAAATGAAGAAAACCTGATTTTTCAGGTATTCGACAATGGAGTGGGACTTTCCAAAGAAGAACTCTTAGTTCTCCGTAAACAGATTGCCCTCTGTCCTGGAGATACCGAAGGAAGTATCGGTCTCTATAATATTAATAACAGGATTCAACTATACTACGGGAAAAAATATGGAATGGTAATACATAGTAAAAAAAATTATGGTACGCTTGTTACTATATCACTACCGCTTGGTAGCAGGGAATCATTTACTAAAAACACATGGAGGTGACATAGTTATGAATGTATTGATTGCGGATGATGAAAAAATTGTCTTAGACGGTCTGAAGCACATCATTGACTGGAATTCCCTTGGATTCTCTATTTGCGATCAGGCTTCCAACGGAGAAGAAACGCTGGAAAAGATACTGTCACTAAATCCGGATCTTGTGATGCTGGATATCCGTATGCCCAAAATGAGCGGTATCGAAGTTGTAAAAGCAGCCACACAAAAGGGATTTTTAGGAAAATTCATTATTTTAAGCGGCATATCTGATTTTAAACTGGCTCAGGAAGCCATGCGCTATGGTGTTGATTTTTATCTGACCAAGCCTTTGGACGAAGAAGAACTGGAACAGGCTGTAATTGCTATCCGTGATTCGATCAGGGAAGAATACCAGAACCGTGATTATTATGAACACTACCGGAGCAAAGCCCGCCAGAGCATCTTGACGGAGATTCTGACCGATGCCTGTGACTACCAGCATCTGAATCTTAAAGAATTGCATTTAACTGCGAATGTATATCAGGTTCTGTCCTATGAAAATTACAATCAGGACTATTATCATACAGCCTGGAATTTTGCTGATCTGCTTCGTGTAACGAATCAAGATAACCATTCCTTTGATATCATGGAAATGGAGCATCATAATATCGTTCTTCTGAAAGGTGATTTTGCCATCTCCAAATTTGAGAATATGCTGCGGCACTACAACAGAGGGCCTGAAAAAGGATCTCCTTTTGATTCTGTGTTTCTTGTATACGGACAGAAAGTCTCACGGATTAGTGATATTCATCTTTCCTACAAAACAGTAACGCGTCTTTCCAACCGCCGCTTTTTTTGCAGAAAAAACCAGCATATCATTGGATACACAGAGCTTTCTCACCTGGAACTTATAGGCGCAGCCATCGAAAAAGAAGATGCCCCGCATTATGCCGGTCTGTTCTCAGATTTTATCCAATCCTATAACCAGACATTGATTCATGAGACACTAAAAGAGCTGGCAGAGTTTTTATATCACACCAGCTCAGAAGTAAACAGAATCCGCCATTTTCTGATCGATATCTATATTCTCGTCAAGCAGAAGTTATCTGCCGCGTACCGCAATACAGAGATTCCTTTCCTGACGAATACGGCAGCCATTGATCTGATCGACAATAAATTTTATCTCTATGAGATCATGGCATTTCTGGCAGAACAATTTGACCTTTTCA
>JAEWWQ010000412.1 GCA_023458855.1 Bacillota bacterium | reverse complement strand
ATATAGTACAGAAGCTATTATAATATGTTTGTAACGGAATAGTCAATCGCTAAATGTAAGCAAAAGGAAAAGAAAATCCGAAATTTTTATGTGCAAAGCAATGAATAGTATCATTTCCAGGTATATTGCTGTGAAACCGATGGTATGACAGTAACGAATAAATTGTTGAGGTAAGGTACAAAATAGAGTATAATCTATACATATGTGAAAAGAATTTCTAATAAAAGCGAAACTACCGCTTTTAAGAAATACTAAGTTTCGCGCATATTTAGGAGGATTCAAATGAAAAGAATTGGGATGTTAACAAGCGGTGGGGATTGTCAGGCATTGAATGCTGCAATGCGAGGTGTTGTCAAGACACTCTTTAATTGTTTGGAAGACGTTGAAATATATGGCTTTTTAGATGGATACAGAGGACTCATTTATGGAAATTTTAAAATGCTGAATTCAGGTGACTTTGCAGGAATTCTGACAAAGGGGGGTACGATTCTGGGAAGTTCCAGAACACCGTTTAAAACAATCCGTGAGCCCGATGAGAATGGCATTAATAAAGTAGAAGCTATGAAACAAAATTATTATAAGTTAAAATTAGACTGTATTGTAATCTTAGGCGGTAACGGAACACATAAGACAGCTAATCTGCTTCGAGAAGAAGGATTGAATGTTGTTACATTGCCAAAGACGATTGACAATGATCTATATGGCACAGATATGACTTTTGGCTTCCAGAGTGCGGTGAATATTGCGACATCGGCAATTGACTGTATCCATACAACAGCCGCTTCCCACGGACGTGTGTTTATTGTCGAAGTAATGGGACATAAAGTTGGCTGGCTGACACTGAATGCTGGAATGGCCGGGGGAGCAGATATTATACTGATTCCTGAGATACCTTATGATATTGATAAGATTGTTGAAGCAATTAATCTTAGAAATAAAAGGGGAAGCAGATTCACAATTCTTGCAGTTGCAGAAGGCGCAATATCCAAGGAGAATGCAGCACTCTCTAAAAAGGAATTAAAAGAGAAAGTGAAGAAAAATCCACACCCTTCTGTTTCTTATGAAATTGCAGCACAGATTCTGGAGAAAACAGGAAAAGAAGTCAGGGTTACTGTTCCTGGGCATACACAAAGAGGCGGAAGTCCTTGTCCTTACGACAGAGTATTCGCATCCAGACTTGGAACACAGGCTGCCAGATTGATTATGAATGACGAATATGGTTATATGGTAGGAATTAAGAACAGGGAGATTGTGAAGGTGCCACTGGAAGAAGTAGCCGGAAAACTGAAGATGATAGATCCTGAAGCTACGATCATACAGGAAGCGAAGATGCTGGGAATCAGTTTTGGAGACTGAATACACTATGTCTTAATAAAAAATGAAGTGATTATAAATGCAAGGAAGTGTGGAACATGTCTTATACTGCCCTATATAGAAAATTTCGTCCCAATGGGTTTGAAGATGTTAAGGGACAAGATCATATTGTTACAACTTTAAAAAATCAGATAAAGGCAGACCGAATTGGACATGCATATCTTTTCTGTGGAACACGAGGAACTGGAAAGACTTCAATTGCCAAAATATTTGCCAAATCAGTAAACTGTGAAAATCCGGTAAATGGCAGTCCGTGTGGGGAATGCAAGAGCTGTAGAGCAATTGCCGCCGGTGCCAGCATGAATGTGATAGAGATTGATGCAGCATCCAATAATGGTGTGGATAATATCCGGGAAATTGTGGATGAGGTATCCTATTCTCCGGCAGAGGGAAAATATAAAGTTTATATTATTGACGAAGTGCATATGCTATCAATAGGAGCATTTAATGCGTTGCTAAAAACATTAGAAGAGCCGCCGTCCTATGTTATTTTCATTCTGGCGACAACAGAGGCGCATAAACTGCCGATTACGATTCAGTCAAGATGCCAGCGATATGATTTTAAACGTATTACGATAGATACAATAGTTCACCGCATGAAAGAGCTCATGGATACGGAACAGGTATCCGTTGAGGAGAAAGCTCTGCGTTATATCGGAAAAGCAGCTGACGGATCCATGAGAGATGCATTGAGCCTTCTGGACCAGTGTATTGCATTCAATTTTGGGGAGGAACTTACATATGAAAAGGTACTGAATGTACTCGGTGCGGTAGATACGAGCGTATTCAGCGAGTTGCTGCGGTTCATTACGTCCAAAAATATTCTGGGTGCAATTGAACTTCTGGAAGAAATTGTGATTCAGGGACGGGAGCTCACACAGTTTGTTACTGATTTCACATGGTACTTAAGGAATTTGCTGCTTGTCAAGACATCAGGAAATCAGGAAAATAGTCTCTCATTAGAGGATGTAATTGATGCTTCCAGAGAGACTATGCAACGTTTTCAGGAAGAATCAGAGAATATTGAGGCAGATACAATTATGCGGTATATTCGTATCTTCTCTGAATTATCTGGTCAGATAAAGTATGCATCCCAAAAAAGAGTACTTGTTGAAATGACAATTATTAAGCTATGTAAACCAAGTATGGAAAATAATTATGATTCTATTTTAGAACGGATTCGGGATCTGGAAAATCAGATAGCAAACGGGATTGTAACAACAGAAAATCAAAACATTGCAGATACAGTAAGGAGTTCTGGGACGCCGCAGGCAGAAAGACCGCAGTTACCTAAGGCTATTCCGGAAGATGTAAAAGAGGCTGTGAATAAGTGGAACATGATTGTAAACGGCACAGAACAACCGATGAAAACATATCTCAGGGGTGCGAAGTTAAGTCTTGGGGGAGATAATAAATTAATGCTTGTATTAAAAGACGGACTGCCGTCAGATTATTTTATTAAGGAACCTGAAAATAGGACTCGACTAGAGGCAATAATCTCTGATACAATTGGAAAAGAAATTGCTATTACAGTACAAAGCATAGAAGCGGGCAGAAAGTTCGAAGATAATTATGCAGATTTAAGTCAGATTATTCACATGGATATTGAGGAAGAAGAATAAAAACGAAATAGAAAATCAGGAGGATTATAAAATGGCAAAACGTGGAGGATTTCCGGGTGGAGGAATGCCTGGTAATATGAGTAATTTAATGAAACAGGCACAAAGAATGCAGCGTCAGATGGAAGAGAGTCAGAAAGAATTGGAAACGGCAACCTATACTGCAAAGGCAGGCGGCGGTGCAGTTGAAGTAACAGTAACCGGTAAGAAGGAGGTTACAAAAGTAACATTATCACAGGAAGTAGTGGATCCGGAAGATATTGAGATGCTGGAAGATCTGATTATGGCAGCAACGAATGAAGCAATTCGTATGGCAGAAGAAGCAAGTACAGAAGCAATGTCTAAGATGACAGGCGGACTCGGACTTGGTGGAGGCTTACCTTTCTAATGGACTTATATAGTGGGCATATTAATAAATTAATAGATGAATTGTCCGCCCTTCCGGGAATTGGTTCAAAGTCTGCGCAAAGAATGGCATTCTATCTGATAAATCTGCCAAAAGAAAAAGTCTTGCGTTTTACCAATGCCATTCTGGAAGCCAAAGAGAATGTGCGATACTGTGAAAAATGCTATACATTGACCGATCAGGAGATTTGTCCCATCTGCGCAAATGTCAAAAGAGACCAGAAGACGATTATGGTTGTAGAAAGCACAAGAGATCTGGCGGCTTACGAAAAGACGGGCAAGTACATGGGAGTATATCATGTTCTGCATGGGGCAATATCACCCATGATTGGAATCGGACCGAATGATATCAAATTAAAGGAACTGATGCAACGCCTTAAGGACGATATAGAAGAGGTGATCATAGCTACCAATTCAAGCCTTGAGGGGGAGACAACGGCGATGTATATTAGCAAGCTGATAAAACCCACTGGAATTAAAGTAACCAGAATTGCGAGTGGAGTACCGGTCGGAGGAGACTTGGAATATATCGACGAGATAACTTTACTACGCGCGCTAGAAGGCAGAACGCCAATATAAAATAAATTGAATGGGGGACATACGATGTCAGTAAAATCAGAAGTATTTGGAACTACCAGAGAGGGAAAAGAAATATTGTTGTATACAATTTGCAATAAAGCAGGCATGCAGGCACAGATTATTACCTATGGTGCAATTTTGGTCAGCTTATTTGTCCCGAATAAAGAAGGAAAAGTGGATGATGTTGTATTAGGGTATGATAAACTGGAAGACTATTATGAAAACAGCAGCTTTTTTGGAGCGACGGTAGGACCCTCTGCCAATAGAATCAAGGATGCGAAATTTACAATTGATGGTATGACCTGTCAATTAGATGTAAATGATGGACCAAATAACTTACATAGTCATCATGAGATTGGATTTCATAAACAAGTATGGAACGCATTCAACGGTGATAACAGTGTCATATTATCGCTTGAAAGCGCGGACGGCGTAATGGGATTCCCAGGAAATAAAAAAATTAGTGTGACCTATACCTTGACAGAAGAGAATGCACTTCAGATTCATTATGAAGGGACAAGTGATAAGAGAACAGTTCTTAACTTGACAAATCACACATATTTTAATCTTGCCGGACATAAAGCAAAGGAAATTTATGATGAGAAAATGTGGATAAAAGCCAGCCGCTACACACCGGTGGTGGCAGGTGCAATTCCTACCGGTGAGCTTGCACCTGTTGCAGGTACACCAATGGATTTTACAATACCCAAGACAATCGGCAAAGAGATTGATACAGATTGGGAACAATTGAACCTTGTGAAGGGCTATGATCATAACTGGGTGATAGATGATTATGATGGTCAGCTACAATTAATCGCAAGAGTAACAGATGATGTGGCAGGGCGTGAGATGGAAGTGTATACGGATCTTCCGGGAGTACAGTTCTATGCAGGTAACTGTATTGCACCTGTAACTGGCAAAGAGGGAGAAGAATATGGTCCCAGAAAAGCATTATGCCTGGAGACACAATATTTTCCTAATTCAGCCAATGATGAGCATTTCGAGCAACCATTCTTTGGAGCTGGAAAAGTATATAATACGACAACTATT
>JAEWWQ010000411.1 GCA_023458855.1 Bacillota bacterium | reverse complement strand
GTCAAAGATGGTGTGTGCTATGTGAATCTGGATGAAGCTTATCTGACACAGCCATATCAGGTAAGTTCGGATGTAACGATATATTCAATGGTAAACTCGTTGGTAGAGCTAAGTAATGTAAATAAAGTTCAGATATCGATCAATGGAAAAACGGACATCATGTACCGGGAGAAGACCAGTCTTACAACATTTTTCGAACGCAATCTGGAATTATTGCAATAGGAGGAAAAAATTGAGGAGACCCTTATGTCTGGTATGTTTGGCATTTGTGGTAACTGTGATGAGCATATTACTTATATTTCCGCCTCCGACAGAAGAGTATTCCTCTCTGGAGGGGCGGATCTATACTTTAGAAGGGCGGGTATACCGTAAGGAATTAAAAGAAGATATATGTTATGTATACCTCCAACAAGTACAATTTTGTGACAAATCTAACAATTCGGGATTCAATTCTAAGTCTGATAATCTTCATAGTAAAACCAATCAAAATGAACCAATCAATATCATAAATCAAAAGTATAAAATACAGGGTGTAATCTGCCTTGTACCGGAAAAATCAGAACCGCACATTGGGAGTATCCTTCAGATAAGGGGGAAAATAGCAGTTTATCCGGGTGCTACGAATGAGGGGGAATTTGATCAGCAAAAATACTGGAAAATCCAAAAAATTGATTTTCAGTTAAGAGATGCCATGATTCTTGGCTCTACAAAAAGTTTTAATTATTGGAATGAATATTTGTACCAGTGTAAAAATAAGTGTGAGAAAGTATATGAAGTGATTTTAGAGGATAGCCATGCTTCCATACTAAAGGCAATGGTCCTTGGTAACAGGAAAACACTGGATCAGGAAACCAAAAGTCTTTACCAGAGAAATGGAATTGCGCATATCCTTGCGATATCCGGTCTTCATATCAGCCTGATCGGTATGGGAATATATCTTATCCTGCGCCGATTATACCTGCCAATTAGCTGTGCCTCATTTGCCAGCATATTTATTATGTTCAACTATGGAATCATGACAGATATGAGCAGTTCAGCGTGTCGCGCAATTGTAATGTTTGCGATCCATCTACTGGCCAAGACCGCAAAGCGCAGTTACGATATGCTGACTGCAATGACCTTGTCGGCGGTGTGTATTATCGTGGAGCAGCCAGAATATGTATTTTACACAGGGTTTCAGCTTTCTTTTGGTGCAATCATAGCAATTGGACTTGTTTGTCCTGCTTTCCGACACTGGTGTCATAGTAAAGTAAAATGTGTCAGTTCTCTGGTAACATCCTTTTCCATATCAATTACAACAATGCCAATCATTCTTTTTTCTTATTATGAGATTCCAACGTACGCCATTTTATTAAATCTGATAATTATTCCGCTTATGGCCTTATTACTATTATTTGGTCTGGCAATCATTCCCATTGGTAGTATTTCAGCGTATTATGGCAAAATAGTTGCGTTACCATGCATAGGAATATTGACGCTCTATAACTGGCTCTGTCATATGGCAGAGCTGCTGCCGGGGCATTCCTGGATTGCCGGGAAGCCTTCTGTGATGCAGATAATAATATTCTACATCGGACTTGGAGTATTGGTATGCTGTTATGAAAAGATATCATGGCAGGGTGCGATGCTGATGCTGACTGTTATCCTATCTATACTGACTATAAAAGTCAACGACGATTTAACAGTTACGATGATTGATGTTGGACAAGGAGATGGATTTTGTATTCAGAATCCCACCGGGAATACTTATTTAATTGACAGCGGCAGCAGTTCAAAAGACAAAGTGGGAACTTATCAGGTCATTCCTTTTCTGAAATCAAGAGGCATCAGAGAACTGCAGTACGTCTTTGCCACTCATTCCGACAAAGACCATATAAATGGGATTGAAGAGATAATAGAACAATCCGGAGATGGAAATGGTATTCGAATGAATCATCTGGTCTTGCCGGGGATTGGCAGAAGCGATCAGGATAATGCATATCAAGACATGATAGATACAGCAAAAAGCAAAAAAATCACAGTTATCTATATGAATGCAGGAGATATCCTGACAGACGGGGAAGTGAGCTTTACCTGTCTGCATCCGCAGAAGGGCTTTGTTCCGGACAGTGCCAATGCATATTCCAATGTATTGTGGCTTTCTTATCGGAAATTCGATGCTTTATTTACTGGGGACGTGGAGGAAAATGGCGAAAAAGCCTTAATAGAGGCATTAAAAGGAAATTTATTTAAAAATGCAGAGAAAAAGGAAAAAGTTCATCTGGAAATATTAAAAGTAGCACATCACGGATCTAAAAATTCTACATCGGACGATCTTCTTACCCAAAGCAATCCGGAGATAGGATTACTTTCGTGCGGTCTGCATAATTCATACGGGCATCCGCATAAGGAATTACTTGAGAGACTGGAGCAGAATCACATTCCTTATGTAATGACCAGCCGGGAAGGAGCTGTTCAGATAAGAACTGATGGAAGAAAGATCAGGATAACTACATTTCTTGGCAGCAGGGAATACTGGTGTATGTGCAGATGAAATGGAAATGACATGAACCACGTACTATTGAAAAAACTGAATACTTGCAACGCAGGAAGGAAACATATATACTATAATAACAAGATAGTAACAATTATTTAGCAGGAACACTATTATGG
>JAEWWQ010000410.1 GCA_023458855.1 Bacillota bacterium | reverse complement strand
GAATAAGGGTATGTTTCGTACAAAACTTGTTGGTGAGTTCATTATTCCATTTAGTGATGCCCCGGATTTTAGTGATAGAGCCAGAAAAACAGCAGATGATCTGGCGACAGCCATTCTAAATGTCCTATAAACAAAAAGGAAGATTAATTTTTTTTAAGTAGCAATATCGAAACGATATATAGCTATTAGATGTATGTAGAAAGAAGCGTGAATTTAAATTATGAAAGATAATATAATTAATAAAAATAATAAGAACAAAGTTATATCAAAGCGTATCATGCAGCTGATTCTTGGTCTGATAAGTATATTAGCCCTATATACAGCTTATCTGGGGATTGCTTATGGTGCTGTTAACTGGTACTATGGATTTACTGATGGGCAGGAATATTCAAAAGGTCTTCTTATGTTGGACAGCAATGTACGATTTTACAGTGGTCTGTGGTTAGGAATTGGAATAGTCATGTTGTGGATGATTCCTCGGATTGACCGTGAAAAAACAACGCTTCGGATTATAGCACTATTCTTTTTCCTTGGAGGAGCCGGGCGTTTCATTTCCATACTTACGTGCGGTTTGCCGTCCAATAGCTATCTGGTTTTTGTGCTCTTGGAATTGGGATTTCCACTACTTACCTTGTGGCAGAAGCGTATATGCTCCTTTTGAAACTGCGTGCAAATGGATTGAGGAGGTATAAATCTTAAATTGGGAAAGATAAAATTTACTAAAATTAAATATGTATCTTACATAATGCTTCAAAGTGTGGTCTATGGTATTGGAAATCCCTTAACAAAGATAGCCTATGAAAGTATCACTCCATTCTGGCTGCTTACCTTTCGATTCTCCATGGCATTTCTTATATTTATTCTTTTTTTTGGAAAAAAAATAATCTCTCAACTGAGAACAGCAAAAATTTCAGAATATTTACCAGCAAGTTTGTGTATGGCCCTTGCATATATAACGTGTAATTTAGCGTTGAACTGGACATCTGCTACCAACGTTGGATTCCTGATGTCCTTGCCGGTTGTCTTTGCACCCGTGCTTGCCACTGTTATTCTTCATCATAAATATGATTTCAGGCACTTGGGTTTGCAAATAATTGTAGTTATGGGATTGTATTTACTATGCAGTGATAAAGGCGGTTTTACGTTAAATAAAGGTGATTTTTTTGCGTTAATCACAGCGTTGGCACTATCAGGATCATTAGTATTTGGCAAAAAATCATTGGAATCTCTTGATGCGGTTACAATTTCAGCTGCACAGGCAGGTACTACAGCATTTATGAGCCTTGTTTGTGCATTGGCATTTGATAATTTTAGTGTAGTGCCAAATATCGCACCGGCTGCCTGGGGAATAATTGTTTATTTAGCATTGACATGTACCTGCATTGCATATATATTACAAAATTCAGCATTAGTACATCTATCATCCAGAACCGTATCAATGCTTCAGTGCACACAGCCGATTTTAACTTCAGTATTTTCATTCATTATTCTTAGAGAGACCATGAGCTTTCGAGGAATAATGGGAGGACTGATAATCATCGGCTCAATATTGGTAGTGAATATTATGGAAACATACTGAAAAAATATCTACGGAGCGTTTATTGAATTATAGTCCGTCTGCGATTATTCTTAATTCAGGAGGTGAACAACATGGATTGCGACAAAGTTGGAAAGCTGATACTTAGTTTGCGTAAAGAAAATAGAATGACACAAAAAGAACTTGCTGACGCTATGAATATCAGCGACAAGACCATATCAAAGTGGGAGCGCGGCCTGGGATGCCCTGATGTATCTTTGCTCCGTGAACTCTCCGAGATCCTGGGTGTAAACATCGAAAGAATACTATTGGGAAATTTAGAACCTAACGATGCAGATGGAGGAAATATGAAGAAAATAAAATTTTATGTATGTTCTAACTGCGGAAACATACTGACTGCCACAGGGGAAACAGAAGTCTCCTGCTGTGGAAGAAAACTTGTGCCACTCGTCCCAAAACCGGCTGATGAAATTCACAAGCTAACGATAGAAGAAGTAGAGGATGATTTTTACATTACCTTTACGCATGAGATGAGCAAGAAGCATTATATTAGTTTTATTGCCTATATTAATTGTGACAGAGTACTTCTGATTAGATTGTATCCGGAGCAAAACGGCGAAGTGCGTTTCCCTAAGATGTATGGCGGAAAAATTTACTTCTGTTGTAATCAACATGGGTTGTGGGTAAGTAATAATGGATAAATCAAAAATTTTTCATCCTATTGATATGCAGACCTGGCCTATGGCACAATCGTTTTATTATTATACACAAATGGCTCCAACTACTTATACTGTCAATGTGACAATTGATGTTACAATTTTACGAAAAGCATTGAAAAGTAAAGGATACAAATTTTTTCCTGCATACCTATATTTAGTAACCAAAGCTATTAGTAAGCAGAAGGAGCTGCGCATAGCCTTGCAGGATGGTGTACTTGGATATTGGGATTATCTTACCCCTGCTTACCCACAATTTCACGAGGATGATAAAACAACATCATTGCTTTGGACAGAATACCAGGAACAATTTGAGACGTTTTACAGACACTATCTTGAAGATACTGCACAACATGGCAATAGCCATGGAATTCTATCGTCTAAGGGGATGCCACTCCCTAATGTTTATATAATATCGTGTATTCCATGGTTTACTTTCAACAGTTTCTCATTACACAATCACGGAATAAAGGATTATTATGTTCCAAGTTTTGAAGCCGGCGGTTTTGCAGAAAATGAGGGAAGGATAACAATGCCTCTTTCCGTTACTGTCCACCATGCAACAACAGATGGTTACCACTTAAAAGTGTTTTTTGATGAATTGCAGTACACAATGAATCATCCTGACGAGTGGATGTAAGTTCAAGGGGGATCAGCCTTACTCCAATGAAACAACTGATTTTTATTTTCATTAATCCAGGAAAGTAAAAAAATTTTAAAGAGATGTGCATTTTCAGTTAGTTTACTTTCCTTTTTTTGTACAAGATAAAAATTTTTTATCATTTGTGAATCAGTAAATGGAAGAATAACAGTATGCGGCTGGGGGTCAGAAAAGGCAATGTAGTCTAATGTAGCACCCAGGCAAATGTTTGCTTCAGCCATACGATGGATCATATAATAACTGGAGGTCTCAATCACATTGACTGGTTCAACACCATGCTGGGCTAAGATATTCTGATGCATATGATACAAAGAGAATTCCCTTCCTCTGATGGCTAAAGGCTGCTGGTGTAAATCTTCTAAATTAATAGCTGATTTTTGGGCTAACGGATGGGAGAGATTGGCCATGATGCAATAGCGACTCGAGTATAGATGTTTCGTTGAAAATAAATTATCTTCAATAGGACCTGGGAAAAGTGCAATTTCAGCCTCATCATCCAAAAGCATTTGCAATGCCATTTTATCTGTCGTTTCAGTAATAACTAATAAAATATCAGGATGTGTATTTCGAAAATCTTTAATAAAATCAACAGTAAGGTATCGTAATACATCATAGGATGTAAGAACTTTCAGAGGAGTCTTTCTGGTTAGTGATAAATATTCTTTGTTTTGAATCAGACGGAATTCGTCCAGTATCTTTTGAGCGTGTTGTTTTAAAATAATAGCAGCAGGTGTAGGTAATAAATGTTTTCCATCTCTTTCAAATAACTTTTCCTGTAATTCCTCTTCTAAACCTAAGAT
>JAEWWQ010000409.1 GCA_023458855.1 Bacillota bacterium | reverse complement strand
GAATTGAATAATCCATGTCATACTTAATGAGGATGTGATATTTTTATAATAAAATACTTGAAAAACAGAAAGGATAGAAGGGGTGAATTTTTATGGTTGGTGTTATAAGAGTTCGAATGGATTATTTGGATAATCCGGTGGGGATTACCTATGTACCGCAGATTTCATGGGAAATCATCAGCGATAAGAAAAATGTATTGCAGAGGACTTATCAGGTACAGGCGGCAAAAGATATTACATTTACAAAGACCATATTTGACAGCGGTGAAGTGAAAAGTGAGGAATCTGCTCATGTAGATCTGGAAGGAATGGAATTAGAATCCTTACAGAGATATTATATTCGTGTTAAAATTTCCGATAACCAGGGAGAAATGAGTGAGTGGAGCGAACCTGTATATTTTGTGACAGCGCTTGTGAAAAATGAATGGAAAGCACAGTTTATTTCAGCGGAAACAGAAGAAGATGCCGATAAGTCAAAAGGAACTTATCTTAGAAAAGAGTTTGAAATAAAAGGTAAGATTAAGAAAGCGTTTGTATGCACCACGGCTTTGGGCTTATATAAGTTCTATATCAACGGAGAGAAAGTTGGAAGTGATGAATTAACACCCGGCTGGACTTCCTATAACAAGCATCTGCTATATCAGACTTATGACATCACAGAGTACTTGCAGGCGGGTACCAACGCCTGCGGTGCGATGCTTGGGGCTGGATGGTATAAAGGAAAAATGGGATTTGCCGGGTTGCGGAATCATTATGGAAAACGGACTGCTTTTCTTTGCCAGATGCATATTACATATGAAGATGGTACGACAAGCGAAGTGATTTCGGATAATGCCTGGAAAGGAATGGATGCACCGGTACTGTTTGCAGAAATCTATGCGGGAGAAACCTATGATGCCAACTGTGAAATAGCAGGATGGAACAAACCAGGACTACCGGATGCTGCGTGGAGAGAGGTCGATGAAGTAGCTTTTGATAAATCGGTACTGGAAGCACAGGGAGGATGCAAGGTCTCAGAAATAGAAGAAATTAACGGAAAGCGCATTTTTAAAACACCGCAGGGAGATACAGTCATTGATTTCGGACAAAATCTCACGGGATGGATTCATTTTAAAGTACAGGGAAATGCAGGGGATATTGTTGAATTAAAATGTTTTGAAGTACTGGATGCCGAAGGCAATGTATACCTGGATAATCTGCGTACTGCAGAACAAAGGATTTTGTATACGCTTGGTAGTGACAAGGAAGAAAACTATCATCCGAATTTTACATTCCAGGGCTTCCAGTTCGTTAAGATCGTGCAGTATCCTGGAGTACCTAAATTGGAGGATTTTTCAGCCTTTGCTGTACATTCAGATATGGGACAGACAGGATTTTTTGAGTGTTCCAATCAGGATCTGAATCAGCTTCAGCATAATATCCTGTGGGGCTTAAAAGGAAATTTCGTGGATATTCCGACGGATTGTCCGCAGAGAGATGAGCGTCTCGGATGGACCGGAGATGCACAGATTTTCTGCCGGACAGCGAGCTTCCTGATGAATACTTACAATTTTATGAGAAAATGGCTGAAGGATGTAGCGGCAGATCAGACACCGGAAGGCGGGGTGCCGCATGTAGTGCCGGATATATTATCAGAAAATACGGAGGACGACTGGTTAATGTCGCAGGGAAGCCATTCGGCTGCGGCCTGGGCGGATGTTGCAGTAATCAATCCATGGACGATATACCAGACTTTCGGAGATAAAAAGATATTAGAAGCACAGTATGTAAGCATGAAGGGCTGGATCGACTTTATGCAAATGCATGCGGTGGATTATATCTGGAACTATAAATTGCAATTTGGTGACTGGGTGGCATTGGATGCCGAAGAAGGAAGTTACTTCGGAGCCACACCAAATGATCTGACCTGTACGGCATATTTTGCCTATTCCACCGGACTTTTTGTGAAGATTGCAAAAGCACTGAATCGGATGGAAGATTATACATATTATAATAAATTGTACGATAAGATTGTAGATAAATTCCAAAAGACATTTTTTGATGCAGAAGGTACTATGACTGCACAGACGCAGACAGCGCATATTGTGGCACTTTATTTTAAATTAGTTCCGGAAAAGTACAGGGAAAAAACCGTGCAGAATCTGGTAAAATTACTGGAAAAGGAAAAAGGACATCTGGTAACGGGTTTTGTGGGTACTCCGTATTTCTGCCATGCACTAAGTGAAAATGGATGTATAAAGGAAGCTTATGAATTGCTTATGAAGGATGATTTTCCGTCGTGGCTCTATCAGGTAAAAAAAGGAGCAACAACAGTGTGGGAACATTGGGATGGCTTGAAACCGGATGGAACGATGTGGAGCCCGGATATGAACTCTTTCAATCACTATGCATATGGCGCAATTGGAGAATGGCTGTACCGTGTGGTGGCAGGCATCGAGATAGATGAAACAATACCTGGATATAAACATACCATCATACAACCGCATGTGGGCGGCAATCTGGCATATGTAAAAGCAGAATATGATTCTGTCTATGGACCAGTCAGAACGCATTGGCAGGTTGCAGGTAAAGAGGTAAGTCTGGAAGTAGAGATACCGGCGAATACCACAGCTACCATTCTGCTGGAACAGGCGAAAACAGTAACTGTAATGGATAAATTGCAATTTGAGATGATAGAAAATGTGTGGACGGCGCAGACAGGTTCGGGGCACTATACAATTCGCTATGAGATGTAACATAAGACTCAATTATTCATGCGGAAGTATTGGATTTTCTATGTCAGGGCGCGAAAATGCATGTTAGTATCATAGTAACATAACAATTGTTAAGGTTAGTAACTATTTAATGTATGCAAAAGGGAGGATACAAAATGAAATTTAAAAAGGTATGTGCACTTTCTCTGGTCGCTGCTCTGGTAACAGGAAGTCTGGCAGGGTGCGGCAGTGCAAAAGCTGACAGCGGATCTGCTGTTACGGAATCAAAGGAAGCAGGTTCTGAAACTGCGGCCGCTGAAGAAACAGAAGTAACAGGTGAAAAACCATACGAAGGTGTAACACTTAGTTTGTTGATTGATACAGATGTTACAGCGGCAGGTCTGGAAGCGGTAATAGAAGCTGCAAAGGAAAAAC
>JAEWWQ010000408.1 GCA_023458855.1 Bacillota bacterium | reverse complement strand
TATGTATATTTCTGAACACGCTTTATCTATGAAGATACAACACATTTTAAAGGGAAGAGAAATAGAAAGATAAAACAAACAAAAAGCATTATTGAACATTAAAGCCAATCACTATAATGATGATATTTTATCATTAAGCGGAGGAAATCAGCAAAAAGTATTTATTGCAAGATGGTTGAATACAGATGCTGAGATTCTGTTGTTTGATAATCCGACACAGGGAATTGACGTCGGTGCAAAAGCTGAGATCTATAAATTGATTTTAAAATTAGCCGAAAGCGGAAAAACAATACTTATTAACACTTTGGAAATTCAGGAAATTCAAAAAGTTGCAGATAGATGTGCAGTTTTCTATAGTGGTGAAATTGTCAAAATATTGGAACATTATGATATCAATGAAAAGACAGTCATGCTGTATTCCACAAATGCTGTCAATACATCGGAGGAGAACTAAAATGCAAAAAAATAACAAAAACGCAGGACTATATCCTGGTTTCAGCAAATTCACAAGATTTTGTGCAGAACATAGTTTTATTCTAATCTTTATTGTAATTTTTATTATTTATATGATTTCAAGCAGCGGACTTACCTGGAATGGAGGAATGAATATACTTCGTCATTCCGGTGTTATTGGGATTGCGGCACTTGGAATGGGACTTGTTATTATAACCGGGGATATTGATCTGTCCATTGGGTCGGCTCTGGCATTTGTAGGTGGTTATTCAGTTATTGTGTTTAATATAACAAACAGTATCTTTTTGACATTACTTTTTTCGCTTGTGTTTGGTGCTTTTTGCGGTTTGATTAATGGTATTTTAGTAGGCAAGGCAAAAATGCCGCCGTTTATTGTAACGCTTGCTACCATGCTGATTTACAGATCTTTGGCACAATATACATGTAAAGTAATTTCCAGCGAATTGTCCGGAGGAAGTAATTCTCTATATAAAATGAGCAAAGAGCTGAGCCAGTATCAGGCATTTTATGATTTTGGAAATGGAAAAATCTTTACAGTACCGGTCGTAGGTATCTTTTTAATTCTCCTTACATTACTTGTTGTATATATTACAAACTGTACCAAGTATGGAAAAAGTCTGTATGCATTGGGAAGTAATGAAAATGCAGCCAGACTTGCAGGTGTGCGTGTTGAGTGGATGCGGGTTTCTGTATATGCACTTACAGGAATATTTGTAGGCATTGGTGCGTTTCTTTGGACAGCCATGAATGCTTCTGTAGATCCGGCAACAACAGGAAACAGTTATGAGATGTATGCAATTGCGGCAGTTGTCTTAGGCGGTATCAGTATGTCTGGCGGACGCGGAAAATGTTTGGGTATTCTTTTTGGAGCCATGTCGTACACTGTAATAGACAAAATTATTGTATCTTTAAAAATGGATTCTTTGATCAATGATGCCATCAAGGGTGTCATACTGATCGTTGCAATTCTCGTTCAGATCATGGGACCACAAATCAAAGAAAAAGTAAAAACAGCTATCCGTCGGCAATAAATTGAACTGGAAATATCCCGGATAATGTGGTAAAGATATAGTATACGACATTATTAAGCGAGGATGGACGAATACAGATGATTAAAAATATTATTTTTGATGTAGGAGAAGTATTACTGGGATACCGTTGGAAGGCGATGCTGATGGAATATGGCTTAACGGAAGAAAAAGCGAAGGAAGTCGGCGAGACGATGTTCGGGGATCCTTTATGGAATACCTTAGACCTGGCTGCTTTAACGGTAGACGAAATAATAGGAGAATATCAGAAAAAATATCCGAAACATGCTCAAAGTATTGCATGGTTTATTCAAAATGGTGAAAAAATGCATGTAGCAAAACCTGATGTATGGGAGAAAATTCCAAGATTAAAAGAAAAGGGATATGGTATTTATCTGCTGTCCAATTATTCGGAGGTTCTTTTCAAGAAACATACTGCGGACGCTTCTTTTATGCAGGAGATTGATGGAATGGTAGTGTCTTATCAAGTTCATATTACAAAACCAGACAAACGTATCTATCACCATTTACTTAACAAATATGATCTGAAGCCTGAGGAATGTATCTTTTTTGATGATCGTGCGGAAAACACAGAGGCTGCAAAGAAAATAGGGATTGAATCGGTAACGATTACTTCAAGCAGGCAGTTGCTGGATTTACTTGATCAGATGATTGGTGAAAAAGGGTGAGGCAATATTTTTTCTTGACAAGCTAGCGTTTACTAGCTATTATGTGAATAAAGCTAGTATTTGTTAGCATATAATGAGAAAAAATACGAGAGAAGAATATAAGCATGGAAGAATTCGATCTGGAGAACTATTTAAGCAATGGCGTAGAGAATATTGTAAAGGGTGCACTAAAAGCATCTTTAAGCAATCCGAAAGAAAGCATATTTATGGCTCAGTATGCGCTGGCCAGTAAATCTGCAAGAAAAAAGAGACAAATAGCGGAAGAAGCAGGAGAGCATATTCCCCCATTCCTGATAGCCAGCATTACCAGCAAATGTAATTTGCATTGTGCGGGCTGCTATGCGAGAAGTAATCATGCCTGTCTGGATAAAGAAGCGGAGAATCAACTGACAGATGACGAATGGTTTAAGATATTCCATGAGGCTTTGGATATGGGAATTGGCTTTATCTTATTGGCAGGTGGAGAGCCG
>JAEWWQ010000407.1 GCA_023458855.1 Bacillota bacterium | reverse complement strand
ATGCAGGCACGTGCAGGCTTTGAAACAAAATAACGTCCATATACTTCATTGAATTCATTGAAATCAGACATATCTGATAAATAACAAGTTGTTTTTACAACTTCCGATTCACTGAATCCGGCTTCTTTCATAACTTCATCGATATTTTTCATTATCTGCTCAGTTTGGGCAATGATGTTAGAATCGACGACCATTCCTGAAGATGGATCAACTGGTATCACCCCTGATACATATAAATGCCTCCCTGCTATAACAGCTTGCGAATAGGGTCCAATCGCTTTTGGTGCTTTTTCGGTACAAACTCTCTTTATCATATTTTCCTCCTTAATAATAGTTTCCCCAATCATAACTTCCCCTTTATTTTTATAAAATATTTTTCACTCTTTAATATTATCACTTAAAAATATTAACGTCAATTACTTTTATGAAATTTATTTTATTTATATTTATTTTAATAAAATATATTTCATTTATTTTTTTATTATGCTATAATCGCATCATAGAATTAAGAAAAATTTCTCACGGAAAAACAGATTAAAAGAAAGAAAGGTAATAACATGGAAGAACAAATGAAATCATTTCCACCAAATTTTTTATGGGGTGGCGCAACCGCCGCAAATCAGGTAGAGGGTGCATGGGACGTAGATGGCAAAGGACCAAACTTGTCTGATGCAATGGTTGCAGGGAGCAATACAATAGAAAGAAAAATCACTCTTAAAATTGATCCATCTAAACATTATTACCCAAGTCACAATGCTGCAGACCATTATCATCATTACAAAGAAGATATCGCCTTAATGGCAGAAATGGGATACAAAGTGTATCGCCTGTCAATCAGCTGGGCTCGAATTTTTCCAAATGGAACTGAAGAAGAACCAAATCAAGCCGGACTGGTATTTTACGATAATATCTTTAGTGAATTAAAAAAATATAATATTGAACCCCTGGTAACTCTATATCACAATGAAATGCCATTAAATCTGGTCACTGAAATTGGAGGTTGGTCCGATAAAAAGTGTATCGACTACTTTATCCGCTTCGCAACAACAGTACTAAAAAGATATAAAGATAGTGTAAAATACTGGATTCCCTTCAATGAAATCAACGATTTGACAACAAGTGTAGGAAATTGGAATCATGGCGGAATCAAAAATCCAGGTACAGAAACTTTCCAGAATCAAAAAGATGATCCGAACAAGCGTTATGCTGCATTGCACAATCAGTTCATTGCCAGCGCTAAAACGGTCATAATTGGAAAAGAAATTAACCCATCCTTCAATTTTGGTACAATGATATGTCATATAACTGTTTATCCATTGACATGTCATCCTGATGACATTCTGTTAACACAGCAAGAAGATCAATTACGAAACCGCTTTTCAGGAGATGTTCAGATAAAAGGAGTATATCCATATTATATGGAAAGATATTTTGCGAAAAATAATATTAAATTTGATATTCAACCAGATGACTATTCTATCCTTAAGAAAGGGGTCTGCGATTTTTATACCTTCAGTTATTATATGACCAACTGTATCACCGCGAATAAAGAAGCTGAACAAGTGTCAGGTAATATTATGGGTGGCGCAAAAAATCCATACTTAAAAGCCACAGAATGGAACTGGCAGATCGATCCGGTAGGTCTACGTTACACATTAAACCATATCTATGATCGATATGGAATCCCTATCATGATTACCGAGAATGGAATTGGTGCCAAAGATACTTTTGAAAACGGACAAATTCATGACTCTTATAGAATCGATTACTATCGCAAACATATTGAGCAGATGCGTCTGGCAATTGATGATGGTGTTGATTTAATAGGATACACACCTTGGACAGCAATTGATGTTGTCAGCTGTTCCACCGGTGAAATGGCAAAACGTTATGGTTTTATCTACGTGGATGTAAATGATAATGGAGAAGGATCATTGAAACGATATAAGAAAGATTCCTTTTACTGGTATAAAAAAGTTATTGAAACAAATGGCGAAAACCTAGCATAAAGGAGCTTAGCGCATGATAAAAAATATATTTAAAAAAAATAAAAATTCAGAAATTATTATAAGCCCGGTATCCGGAAAAATTATCCCCATTGAAAACGTGAACGATGAAGTATTTTCATCCAAAATGATGGGGGATGGTTTTGCTGTTGAACCAACTGAAAATGAAGTCAAAATACCTGTAAGCGGTAAAATTGTAATGCTATATCCATCATTACATGCTTTTGGTATTGAAACAGCTAACGGTGTCAACCTATTAGTACACATCGGAATTGATACTGTAAGTTTGAATGGAAAAGGATTCAAATCAATGATCAAAGAAAATCAGAGGGTTAAAGCAGGCGAATCAGCAATAATTGCAGATTTTGATTTCATTAAAAATCAAGGATATGGAGTTACTGTAATGGTCATCGTAACTGATAGTGGTAGTTTCGATACCCTCACAAAAAATCTTCAGACTCCAAATGAAGTACTTACTCTTTCAGCAAGCAAGCCTATATAATATAAGCCATAAGAGAATCACTTCCTTTTATTGGCTAAACATGAACAGAGCAATTATCATTTACTGCCAAGTGATAATTACTCTGTTTCCATTTTTTATAGCAAATAAGAAATCGTTTTTATTATATTCGTTTCGCGATCTCATTCATATGTCTGCCATCTGTTCCACAACAGCCGCCAAAAATTTGAAGTGGACTGATTTCCCGAAGCTTCACTGTATCTATTGCAAGCTCAGTGGGTTCTGCCGTTTTTAAATCTTTTGAATTATCTAATTCTGCATATGATAGCGCTGAAGTGTTGACCTGAATCCCCTTAAATCTCTTATGAATTATTTCATTGTTATTAAACGGCTGTAATAATGCCTCATTTAATACTCCAGGATGAACACAGTTTGTCATATAGCACACTGGTTTATCCGTTGTCAACGAATCAATATATTTTATCGCATCTGAGATTCTGGTTCCATCAATCAGGCAACCATCCCTTTTTATTGTAAAACTGATTATGTACGGTAGCTTGTATTTTTCAATTGCTAATGCCATACCAGCAGTTTCTTCAACATTTGGAAATAGTGCCGCATATAGGAAATCAACTCCTGCCTCAGCGAAAAGTCTGACCTCCCACTCATGAAAATCTTTGGATGATTTTAAATCCAACGCTGATTCTCCAGTAAAAGCGTCCCCCTTACAACCTACAAGACCACCACTATACATCTCTACATTCTGCAATGCTTGTACTTCACGCAAAAATCTTACATTTTCCTGGATAATAGTGGAATCAAATCGTGACCTTTCAATTCTTTCTTGATTAGTACGTCTTGTTGGTGTAGTTGCCAAAAATGGCAAGTGGTAGGTTCCGGCAATCTTGGCATATTCACTCCAAAGTTCTTTGAGAGCTTTTCTTCCTTTTTCTGAATACACCAAACCAGCCATGGTCACACTTTCATCCAGAACCAGATGATATTCTCTTTTTAATCTTTCCCCAAGTGCACCTTCCATCAAGATACTACTTCTATTTTTCATGCAATCAATAAAGCTCATCATTTTTTCTCCAATGTAAGTCCGCATAAAATTCCGTTCTGATAATGAAATATACGCTTTTTTTCGGATATCAGATTGCTGTTTCCACAAATTTCTGATAAGCAGGCTTTCTCATATAGTTCTTAAAAATAGGCAGTGCTTTTTCATATTCATTTTTAGTCTCATTAAAAACAGCACATTTCATTGGGATAAATCCAAGGCTCAAATAAAGCTCTACTGCCTTATAGCTCCATGTCTGAGTATCTAACCACACATCCAAATTAACATCCAATTCATAAAATCTTTCTAACATCTTTATTGCTATAGCACGCCCCAATCCATTTCCCTGATATTGTGG
>JAEWWQ010000406.1 GCA_023458855.1 Bacillota bacterium | reverse complement strand
TCTTTGGTCTTATAATCGCTCAGAAGACTGATTTCATTACTTACTCTGGATATTTCAGCATTCGTTTGTGCAATTAATTTCTGCATATTGTCAATTACTTTTTGTGAAATATCTTCCTTTGTCAACTCATACTGGTAATTTGCAAGACTTCTATTCAGACTATATTGCTGATTATAAAGAGTAGCTCTTTTCTTAACTATCTCATCATTAATGCCGTCTTCTAATTCTTTGATATATTCTTTTTGAAGTGCCATGAGTGCCTGGTAATTTTGAATATCCGTAACTGCTTTTGCCAGTTGTTGTTGATATTTTGCATTATCCTGAGCCGCTCCCTGATAAGAATATTTACTTGCTTCCCCCTGCAAGATTGTCTGCTTACTGCTGGCTTCCATATCTTCGATATTATAAGTCAGCAGCTGGTCGCCAGCTTTTACAACATCTCCCAGTTCCACGTTTACATCCTGTATATTGGATTTTGTTGTCGCATTCGAAAAATAAGTCCTTGTAATCTCACTTTTTACAGTTCCACTTGTCTCTATGGAAGAACTAATATTTCCTTTTTCCACGGTTACTGTCTCAACCGGTACCCCAGCGCCTTTTGCTGCTACACTTTGGAATACGAAGAATAGTACTATTACAAGTATGATTCCTCCCAATATACTGAATTTAATCATTTTCTTTTTCGGATTCATTTTTACTTTTACTTTTGGTTCTTTTATTTCTTTCTCTTTCCATTTCTTCACTTTCTTTTCCCCCATATCATATTCTATCTCCATACTATTGTTTTCATTTATCATCATATCCGACATGTTAACTATTCACCTCTTGTAAAGTCTTCTTCGACTTTTCCGTCTTTAATCTTAATCACTCTCTTGGCTTGTTCAGCAATATCATCATCATGCGTAATCAGGATTACGGTTCTTCCCTCTTCATGTAATGCTTTTAAAATGCCCATAATCTCTTTTGTGGACCCTGAATCCAGATTACCGGTGGGTTCATCAGCCAGTATTACTGGTGGTGCCTGGGCAATTGCTCTTGCGATAGCAACTCTTTGCTGCTGTCCGCCTGACATCTCAGAGGGTTTATGTGAAGTACGTTGTGAAAGACCTACTTTTTCCAACGCATTTAAGGATAAGGACTGCCTTTCCTTCTTACCGACACCCCGATAGATCAACGGTAGTTCTACATTCTCATATGCCGTCAGATTCTGAATCAGATTAAATCCCTGAAAAATAAAGCCGATCTCGGCATTCCGGATATCTGACAATTCATCATCACTAAGTGACGACACGTCTTTCCCATGAAGCAGATAACTGCCGGTAGTCGGAACATCCAGACACCCCAGCATATTCATCAACGTTGATTTTCCCGAACCGGAATGACCTATGATTGCAACAAATTCCTGCTCTTTAATTGTCACATTTACATGATCCAATGCCCATACTTCATTCTCCCCTGGATTGTATACCTTGCACATATCCTTAATTTCAATTAATGTTTCCATAGCTGCTCCCATCTGCATGGTTTGACATCTTGCAAACCTACATCAAATACTTCTTTTACACGATTGTTCTATTGTATTATGCAATTAGTACAATAATACATTTTATTGCATTTGTCAATATCGCCAACTCTATTCATTAAAACGCATGAAGATTAACTTTTTCTTCACTTTCAGCTTAATTTTTTCTTAAAATAAAAAGAGAAGGCAATTTCTCTTTTGAAAAATCACCTTCTTTGTTTATTGTATTTAGTTATTTATTCTTTTTTCATAATCGGACTTATTTTCTTATATAGTAAAAGTGTAACTGCAGATACTACAAATCCTTTTAATAAGTTGAACGGGGCAACTGCAAATAGTATAAATGTATTAAGATCTGTAATAGCCGGATTAACTGCTGTTCCCATTCCTATCAATGCCTCCATTGGCATTTGAAATGCCTTGGAATAAGCAGGTAATAAAACATAGGCATTCAGGGCACTGCCAAGGATTGTCATGACAAGGATTCCTGACAGCATTCCGATCAGTGCTCCCTTCCTGCTCTTATTCTTACGGTAAATAATTCCGGCAGGTACCACCAGGCCACACCCGATCACAAAGTTCGCAAGTTCTCCCACACCTGCGGTTACTGTCCCATTCAGTACAAAGTTCAACAATACTTTAATCAGTTCGATCACAGCTGCAGCTACAGGTCCCATTGCGAACGCTCCTATCAGGACGGCCACTTCACTTAAGTCAATCTCATAAAAGCTGGGTGCAAATCCAAGTGGAATCTCGAACAGCATCAGAACCGTTGCAACGGCTCCTAGCATAGCGATCTGTATCATGTGCCTCAGATTCATTCTTTTAATTTTTTCATTTTGATTTTTTTGTTTCATAATCAGCTCCCATCTGCGGCCTTGAGCCGCGTACTAAAAAAGTGCCCCATATCAAATATGGGGCACCTGCTTACATTGTATTACAACTGTTGTCTTCTATCATCCAGACTTTACTGTCGGTTTTGGAATAGAGAATACTCGCACCAAATCAACCACTCTCGTGGGTCGCGGACTTTACCGCCGGTAGGGAATCGCACCCTGCCCCGAAGAACTTTACTTTATAAATAGCTTAATGCTATTATTTATTATGTCATATATCATAGAATGTATTTTACTGTTTGTCAACCGGATAATATCAAGTCATTCTTAAAACCCTAAAAGCACTCCCGTAGCCATTCCCACCTTGCCTCCACTCAGAAGGTGTTTTTTCATATTTTTCTGCAGGGTGGTATCCTCCGGCAGGCTTTCCGGCCCATGTTCATCCAGAAATGAATTATTCACCCTGTATACCCACTCAAGATACTCTTTTGACTCAAGGTCTGCTTCTGTTATTAAAAAAG
>JAEWWQ010000405.1 GCA_023458855.1 Bacillota bacterium | reverse complement strand
GTGCATGTGCTTCTTTCATATTATCTACTTTAAGTGCAAGATGAAACTCATTATCTCCGAGATTATAATTTTCCTTTTCCCAATCCCTGATCCAGGTAAGTTCTAATAAGTGCCTTGTTACCCCATCTCCAAGATATACCAGCGTAAAGCTTCCGTCCGGCATCTCCATTCTATGATCCTCTATAAGTCCCAGAGCTTCCTTATAAAAAGCAAGTGATTTTTCTAAATTAATAACATTAAAATTATTATGTGCAAACTCAAATTTCATAATTACTCCTATTTCCATTATTTTATATTTAAAAATATCAGTATTTATTATATTATTTTTTGTATAGGAAGTCAAAAGATTTTACCTTGTCCGGCAAGAAAGGCGCGATATTGGAGCCTTAGCTCATAACAAAGCAACCGAGTCCCTCACTTTCGAAGGACTCGGCTGCTTTATCGCACCGAATGTAGTCACTGACTTTAGAAAATCAGACTTTACTGAAATAGCTTTTCAATTGTTTCATCCATGTCTGTATCATCAGTTTCTTCTGTCTGTTCCTTTGTTTCCTCAAGCAGTTCTTTTATTCTCTGCTCCTCTTCTTTTTCCAAACGTTCCTTTTGCTCTTCCTTTACAGCATCTATACTCTTATCTACCTTTTCCATCAGTTTATCCCACTCTTTTACGGACATTTCAGAAGCACCGATCTGGTAGGTCGGTTCCCCATTCCTGATCTGGTCCAATGCCCTTTCCTTAAATGCCTGCATGGATTCCTGAAAAGATACTGCGGTGTCCTCACCCATATCATTGGATGACTGGGCTGCCGACAGTTGCCCTGCGGTTCTGGAATTTGAAACTTCTGTTTTGTTGGAATATTGATTGCTGATATTAATTGCCATGTTTGAACACCCCCTGCTTTGTACTTTATTGTATATCGGCACAAATAGTAAAAAACTGTAGAAGAATTTTATAAATTGGTGCCTTTGCATGGTTCCTGATAAAAACAGACAGAACGGATTTGATGCATATCCGTTCTGTCTGTCATGTGTCGTTTCGGCTATGGCGATGATAGGCTTACATCATTCCGCCCATACCACCTGCTGCCCCTGCCGGCATTGCAGGAACATCTTCTTTAATATTTGCAACTACAGATTCTGTTGTAAGCAATGTTGCTGCCACAGATGTAGCATTTTGTAATGCGCTTCTTGTAACCTTGGCCGGATCAAGGATGCCTGCTTCTACCATGTCAACATATTCTTCTTTTAATGCATCAAATCCTACCCCTACTTTTGACTCTCTTACTTTATTAATAATTACAGAGCCTTCCAGGCCTGCATTTGCTGCAATATGGAATAATGGAGCCTCTAATGCTTTCAATACGATTTGGGCACCTGTCTTTTCATCACCTTCAAGTGTTTCTGCAAGTTTAATAACTTCTTTGGAAGCATGCACATAAGCAGAACCGCCACCTGCGATAATTCCTTCTTCCACGGCTGCTCTTGTTGCTGCCAAAGCATCTTCCAGACGAAGCTTTGCTTCTTTCATCTCTGTCTCTGTCGCAGCACCAACACGGATAACTGCTACGCCGCCCGCAAGTTTTGCAAGTCTTTCCTGTAATTTTTCTTTATCAAATTCAGAAGTTGTCTCTTCCACCTGATTTTTGATCTGGGCAATTCTTGCCTTGATGGCATCTTTATCGCCTTCACCTTCAACAATAACAGTATTTTCTTTCTGAACCTTAACAGATTTTGCGCGTCCCAGTTGCTCCATTGTTGTATCCTTTAATTCGAGACCAAGATCTGAAGAGATCACCTGACCGCCTGTAAGAATTGCAATATCTTCAAGCATCGCTTTTCTTCTGTCACCGTAGCCAGGAGCTTTTACTGCTACTACATTGAATGTACCGCGAAGTTTATTCACGATTAATGTTGTTAATGCCTCGCCTTCCACATCTTCTGCTATGATTAATAATTTAGCACCTGATTGCACAATTTGCTCTAATACTGGTAAGATTTCCTGAATACTTGAAATCTTTTTATCCGTGATCAAAATGTAAGGATTCTCTAATACAGCTTCCATCTTATCCATGTCTGTTGCCATATATGCGGAAATATATCCTCTGTCGAACTGCATACCTTCTACAAGATCTAACTCCGTTTTCATCGTCTTGGATTCTTCAATCGTAATAACACCATCATTAGATACTTTTTCCATAGCATCTGCAACCAATGCACCAACTTCATCATCACCTGCTGAGATAGATGCTACTCTTGCAATATGTTCTTTACCGTTAATTTTGGAACTCATCTTTGCAATGGAATCAACTGCACAGGTCGTTGCTTTTTTCATACCTTTTCTTAAGATAATCGGATTAGCACCTGCTGCCAGATTCTTCATACCGGCATTGACCATTGCCTGCGCAAGAACTGTCGCTGTTGTAGTACCGTCACCAGCTACATCATTTGTCTTTGTAGCAACTTCTTTTACTAACTGAGCACCCATATTCTCAAATCCATCTTTTAACTCAATTTCTTTTGCAATTGTAACACCATCATTTGTAATCAATGGTGCCCCGTATGATTTATCAAGTACTACATTTCTTCCTTTTGGTCCTAATGTCACTCTTACTGTATCTGCTAACTGATTAACTCCGGATTCCAGAGCTGCGCGGGCTTCTGCACCGTATTTGATTTCTTTTGCCATAATGAACTGCCTCCTAAAATGTTTTTATCATTTTTATATTTTTTGGATTTTCTATTGAAGAATTGCTAAAATATCGCTTTGCTTTACAATAATATATTCCTCTTCTTCTATCTTCACATCTGTTCCTGCATATTTTGAATAGATGACCTGATCTCCGGCCTTCACTTCCATTTTCACTTCTTTACCCTCAATGACTCCTCCAGGTCCTACCGCTACAACTTCTGCCTGTTGTGGTTTTTCTTTGTTCTGTCCTGGCAATACGATACCTGATTTTGTTGTTTCCTCAGCAATTAACTGTTTTAATACAACTCTGTCTCCTAATGGTACTAACTTCATTATAAAAACCTCCTTATAATATAAAATGGTATTTTTTAATATTGTTAGCACTCTTTTCGCTCGAGTGCTAATTCCTAAAACATATATTAGTTTTTTTACCTTTTGCTTGCAACATTATTTAGCTTTCATTTTCTCTTCATTTCTTTTGTTTTTTCTTCATTTCTTTGATTTACTCTGTTTTTCTTATTTTGCACCCAAATGTTTGATTTTATAATTATTTTATAATTATAAAAATACTGAGATTCAAGTGGCAAAAGCCACCTCCTACAAATTAACATATGCATAAGTTCCATGTTTATTACAAATATATTTACCTCAATCTATTTCACTTTTTCCAATCTTTCTTTATACCCCGTTGCATTTTTGATTTCAAATTTGTTTTCGAACATTTTATATTCTGCATCAGAATATAGCTCTTCCAGGCTTTGTTCCACATTCGTCTTTATTACATATCCACAAGCTACGGATGGAGACAATTTTTCATCCTCATATTGATTGCAGCGATTCTGCACGCGCTTGCAATAATTTTCGGCTTCACCTTCTTCTTCCAAAGGAATTAAGATTTCAAAGACATCTCCATCCACCCGGCCGATTACATATTCCGGATTTGCTTCTTTCATCAGAATATCTCCGATTATCTTAATCAGTCTGTCACTTTCCAGATTGCCGAAATGATCATTTACATATTTCCAGTCATTAATATTTACACAAATTACAGCAACCGGAATTACTTCTGATCTTTCAATTACTTTCCTGCGGCTTTGAAAATAAGTCTTACCCAATACTCCTGTCAGCATATCTTCCTTTTCACCATGCTTTGCCTGATAACGTTCTTTTTCAAGAATAGCCTCCAATTCGTCAGTATAGAGACCTATCTCAGATCGTTCGTACGAAGCCGTGGCATGTACTGCCATCTGGCTGACCAGGGCATCCAGGAATTCTTCTGCATTTTCTTTTCTGTCCGGTCTGTCGTTATTATTTATTGTATACAGGTGTCCTATTGTTCTTCCATATACTTTCACTTTTCTTCCGGGATTTGAGACCACATCCGGCTTATCCATAACAAAATCACCAATTACAATTGCCTTTTCACCATGTCGTTCCGTCAGCAGAAGACTGACTCCTGCCATTGTTGCAACGCATTTCATATACTCTTGCAGGGCTTTCATACTAAACAGATTATTAATATGATAATTCTTAATGTTTTCTTTTAGCCTTTTTTCTAAGGATGTTACCCTATACTCCATATAAAATACCTCTCTTTGCTAAAATATCATGACTTTTTCTTTACTCCGTAAGCTATTTAATTTTACCATAAGTATATCAAAAAGTAACTGCGTATTTTTGCATATTCTAAAGCATTAGAGCATTTTCTTACCTACTTCTGATTCAGTTCTTCTTTAAATTTGCGGATATATTCTTTGGCTATTTCCTCGCTATAATCATTCTCTTCCATCAACTCAATAAAATGCGAACCTACAATTGCACCGTCAATGATTTCTTTCATTGGTGCCACATCTGCTGCTGTACGAATACCGAATCCCATCATGACCGGAATTTGCGACACCGATTTTACTTTTGTCAGATATTGTACAATATCCTTATGGAATGTTGCAGCCTGCCCCGTCACACCCATGGATGATACACAATAGACGAATCCCCTTGCGTTCTTCAGTATCATAGGAATTCTTTGCCTGGATACCGGTGCTACCAGCTGGATTAAAATAGGTGCGTTTTCCGTTTTCTCCACTATTTTCTGTAATGGTCCCTGCTCTTCATAGGGAAGGTCTGGAATAATTAATCCATCAATCCCTGCCATTGCACATTTGGTCACAAAAGCTGCTAATCCATAATAAGAGATGGTATTATAATACATCATAAATACGATTGGTATCTGACAGCCTTCTCCCCTTACCTTCTCTACCAGTTCGAAAACTTTTTTGAGGTTCGTTCCTTTTTGGATAGATTTATAGGATGCTGCCTGAATGACAGGTCCGTCGGCTGCCGGATCCGAAAAGGGAATTCCCAATTCCAGAATATCTGTGCCGGCCTCTTCCTGTGCTTTTATCAGTCTGCCGCAGCCTTCCATATCCGGAAGTCCCGCTGTCATATAGGTAATAAATGCTTTTTCCTGCCGTTCCTGTAAAAGCGTTAATTTATCTTCTATTCTATTCATACGATTCCATTCTCCCCTCTCTAGTTCCTATATCCTTCGCCTTTAAAATAAGATTCAATCGTATTGGCATCTTTGTCCCCACGTCCGGACAGACATACAACAATAGACTGGCTCTTCTTCATTTTCTTTGCAAGTTTAAATGCATATGCTAATGCATGTGCACTTTCAATCGCCGGAATAATTCC
>JAEWWQ010000404.1 GCA_023458855.1 Bacillota bacterium | reverse complement strand
GTCCTCAGATTGGCTTTCAGGAGAAGAAAGTCAAAAAAGCGATACCTGATATACCGATTGCCGTAATTAATATGACGGATTATGGATTGATGAATGGCAATAACGTTTTTGAAATGGTTATTAATACACTAGGATTATAGGAGTTGGTAAAACCAGCCTATTTTATAAATGAAAGGTAAAAGAAAAGGAGATTTATGTTATGAAAAAATTTAATTATGTGGTAAAAGATGAACTTGGAATTCATGCAAGACCGGCAGGACTTTTAGCCAAAGCTGCTCAGCAGTTTGAATCAAAAATCACAATCGAAAGTAAAGGCAAAAGTTCGGATGCAAAAAAAATTATGGCAATTCTTACAATGGGAATAAAATGCGGAGAAGAAGTTACAGTATTATTTGAGGGAAACGATGAAGATAAGGCATGTAAAGAATTGCAGAAGTTTTTCTCGGAACAACTCTAATTGCAGGAGGAAGGCAAGATGGAGCAATATAGCGGAAAAGCAATTTGTCAGGGAATTGCAATCGGTAAAATAAAAATCTATTACAAAGAGGATCGACAGGTACAACGCCAAAAGATAGATGATGTGGAAGGCGAAATAGGCAGATATCATCTGGCAACGCAGACGGCGACCGAGGAACTGCAGCTCTTGTACGATAAAGCAATCAAGGAAGTTGGAAAATTAAATGCCGAAATCTTTGAAGTACATACGATGATGTTGAATGATGCCGATTATGTCGAGTCTGTTGAAAATATCATTACTACACAGCAGGCGAATGCAGAATATGCCGTTGCAGTAACCGGAGATAATTTTGCAGCAATGTTTTCCGCGATGGAAGATGAGTATTTCAAAGCACGTGCTATTGATGTAAAAGATATATCAGAACGTGTAATAGCAGTATTATCGGGTAAAACTGCAGAATGTGATATGGGAGAAGAACCAATCATAATTGCAGCGGAAGACCTGACCCCTAGTGAAACAGTTCAGATGGACACGAAAAAACTGCTGGCTTTTGTTACCGAGAAAGGTTCAAAAAATTCCCATACGGCCATATTGGCGAGAAGTATGAATATTCCAGCTATTATTGGAATAGCCCTGCAAAAGGAATTGGATGGCCAGATGGCCATTGTTGATGGATGTACGGGAACCTTAATCATTAATCCTGATGAGGATAAACTGGAACTCATGAGAGAAAAACAGCAGGAAGCTAATAACAACATTGCACTGCTTCAAAAACTAAAAGATAAGGACGACATTACGCTTGACGGCAAAGAAGTAAAGTTATATGCCAACATTGGAGGTTTATCGGATCTGGAGGCGGTACATCATAATGATGCAAGAGGAATCGGGCTATTCCGCAGTGAATTCCTGTATCTGGAGGGAGACAGCTTACCAACGGAAGAAGAACAATTTAAAGTATACAAAACAGTTTTGGAGACAATGGCAGGAAAAAAGGTCATTATCAGAACTTTGGACATTGGAGCAGATAAACAGGGCGGCTACCTGGATTTGGGAAAAGAAGATAATCCGGCTATGGGATATCGTGCCATTCGCATATGCCTGGATCAAACAGATATCTTTAAAACTCAGCTTCGGGCATTATTACGTGCCAGTATTTATGGCAATTTATCTATAATGTATCCTATGATTATCTCGTTGGATGAAGTACATAAAATTAAACAGATCGTCAGGGAGGTCAAAAGCGAACTTGCTGAACAGGAAATCCCCTTTGGTGATATAGAGCATGGGATTATGATAGAAACGCCAGCAGCAGTAATGATGAGTGCCGAATTGGCAAAAGAAGTGGATTTTTTCAGTATAGGAACGAATGATCTGACGCAATATACTCTTGCGATAGACAGGCAGAACAGCCGGCTTGATTCATTTTATGATGCACACCATCCTGCAATCCTCCGAATGATTAAAATGGTAGCTGATAATGCGCATCAGAATAATTGCTGGGTTGGAATCTGTGGAGAATTAGGTGCTGATCTTTCACTTACAGACACATTCCTGCAAATGGGAATTGACGAATTGTCTGTTTCTCCGAACGCAATATTACCGATACGTAAGAAGATACGGGAATTCAGCATAAAAAACCAAGGATAAAGAGGAGAAAAGTATATGGAGGAAAATGTAGAAATTACAGATAGCAGCAGGCAAGTTGTCAAAGAGAGTCTGCTGTCAATCAGTGAGACTGTAAGCAATATAGATCTAACAACGGAAGAAATGTCAAAGTGTACGGTGGCGCAGGCAGATGAGATGCAGGATGTCAATACAAAAGTGGCAGATATAGGAAATGCAGTAGATCATACATTTGCAAATGTTGATGTGCTGGCTAACGGCTATGAGCGTGTAATGAATTATAGTTCGCAAGTAAATGGCATGCTGGACGAATTGACTAATATCAGTAAAGAAACCAAAGAATCTGTGGATGCAGTCCGTAAGCAGACAGATGCCACTAATATTTCCGCTACTGAAATAAGAAAAGCCACAGCCTCAATTACTGGCATAGCATTTCAGACCAATCTGTTATCGCTCAATGCAAGCATTGAAGCGGCAAGAGCAGGTGAAAAAGGAAAAGGATTTGCAGTTGTAGCAAGTGAAATAAGTAAACTTGCAGACCAATCTAAAAAAACGGCAGCCCAGATAACTAAGATTGTGGATATGCTGATTGAAAATTCAAATTCAAGTGTGCAAATCATGACTAAGGTAATTGAAGATATAAAGCTTCAAAATGAAAAGCTGAATAGTACGAGTGAGGTATTTGAAGGCCTTGAAAGCGAGATGGGTGGAGTTGCCGGAGCAATTGAAGATATAACTTTGGCAATGGTAGAACTGGAAGGACTCAAAGATGAAGTGATCGGAAGTGTCTCGAATCTTGCGGCAATATCAGAAGAAAATGCCGCAAGCTCAGAAGAGATATCGGCATCCATACAGGAATTGAATCAAAAAATAGCGGACTGTGCAGAAAAAATGGAATAGACCATAATTTCTATTTATGAAGTTTTCGCTTGCTGATAACTTTTACAATGGCATAGCAAATGCTAAAAAATACGACGAGAGAGATTCCTGCAAAAAATCCAGCGGTCTGACCCTCTATAAAAGGCATACTGAACATTGCGATTATAAGTCCCAGTAAAGTAAATAATGAGCTATACGGAAATCCACATAATCGACATTTTCCTTCCGGCTTTCCATTTTTCCTCCGAAAGCGAATATGCG
>JAEWWQ010000403.1 GCA_023458855.1 Bacillota bacterium | reverse complement strand
TTATCGGATTTGACGATTTGCCTTTTTGTGAGATCGCATCTCCGAGACTGACAAGTTTACGGGTACCAAAACAGGAAATGGGGCAGATCGCAGTCAGAAGAATGATTGATTTAATTAAGAATAAAAGTGAAGTTATTACAAAGACCCAGATTTGTACAGAGTTTATTGAAAGAGACAGTGTTAAAAATTTGAATTTATAGAATATGGAGGAAAAGAATGTGAAGAAGATGAAATTGGGATTTGCACCGACCAGAAGAAGTATTTTCAGCGCACCGGATGCAATCAAGTATGCAGATCTGACAAGAAAGAGGTTGGATGAACTAGGTGTTGAATATGTGGATATCAAGGACATCAATGAAGAAGGACTTCTTTATGATGACAGCGATATGGAAAAAATTGCAGAGAAGTTCAGAACAGAAGGAGTAACCGGACTATTTCTTCCGCATTGTAATTTTGGTACGGAATATGTGTGTGCAAGATTAGCTAAAAAGCTGGGAGTGCCGGTATTGCTTTGGGGTCCGAGAGATGAGAGACCGGATGAAAAAGGAATCAGATTAAGAGACAGTCAATGCGGATTATTCGCAACAGGAAAAGTGTTGAGACGTTTCCAGGTTCCCTTTACCTATATGACAAACTGCAGATTAACCGATTCTGAATTTGAAAGAGGAATCAAAGACTTCTTAGCAGTATGCAATGTTGTAACGGTATTCCGGCATACCAGAATTCTTCAGATAGCACCAAGACCGTTTGATTTCTGGTCAACAATGTGTAATGAAGGAGAATTGCTGGAAAGATTCAATATTCAATTATCACCGATTCCGATGCCAGAACTAACAATGGAAGTAAAAAATGCAAAAAAAGAAGGAACAGAAGTTGCAAAAGTAATTCAATACTGTAAAGACAGCATGAATATAAAAATCAAAGACGAAGAATTAGAAAATGTCGCTGCTCTAAAAGTAGCTATGAAGAGCTTAGCTGATAAATATGGATGTAATGCAATTGCAATTCAATGCTGGAATGCATTGCAAAGTGAAATCGGTATTATGCCATGTGCAGCGAATTCCTTATTGAATGAAGAGGGCATTCCAGTTGTATGTGAGACAGATATTCACGGAGCAATTACGGCAGTTATGGTGGAAGCAGCCGGAATGGATGAAGCGAGAGGATTTTTTGCAGACTGGACAGTAAGGCATCCGGATAATGAAAATGGTGAATTGCTCCAGCATTGTGGACCATGGCCAATCTCAGTAGCAAAAGAAAAACCGACCATCGGTTATCCGCTGGCATTTGAGCATCCGGGCGCTGTTGAAGCAGAAGCAAAACATGGAAAGATGACCTTATGCAGATTTGACGGCGATAATGGAGAATATTCATTATTATTGGGTAATGCAACAGGCGTTGAAGGACCTTATACAAAAGGAACCTATGTGTGGGTTGAAGTAGAAAATCTGAAACGTCTGGAGGATAAAATCGTATGCGGACCATATATCCACCACTGCGTAGGAATTCATAAAGACGTTGTTCCTGTATTATATGAAGCTTGTAAATATATAGGAGTAAAGCCAGACTTATATGATCCAATTGAAGAAGAGGTAAAAGCTTATATTCGGGGAGAATGAATACGGTAAAGGAGGAAAATTATGAAAAATTTAAAAGTATTATCCTATGAATTACGAAAAAATGTAATTGATATGATTGTAGAAGGTAAAGGCGGACATATCGGCGGTGATATGAGCGTTATTGATATTTTAGTTACACTATATTTCAGACAGATGAATATCAGTCCTGAAAATATGGAGGATCCGAATCGTGACCGTTTTGTTATGAGTAAGGGACATTGCGTAGAAGCACTTTATGCAGTACTGGCAGAAAAAGGATTTTTTCCAATTGAAAAGGTGATTCAAGAGTTCTCAAAATTTGGATCGAAATTTATCGGACATCCAAATAATAAGCTCCCAGGAATTGAAATGAATTCAGGTTCTCTGGGCCATGGACTTCCGGTAAGTGTGGGAATGGCAATCGCAGGAAAAATGAACAAGCAGGACTACAGAGTCTATACGGTTATGGGTGACGGAGAATTAGCAGAAGGTTCGGTATGGGAAGGTGCAATGGCGGCACACCAATATAAGCTGGATAATCTTTGCGCAATTGTTGACAGGAACAGGTTACAGATTTCCGGAGGTACAGAAGAAGTCATGGCACATGACAGTCAGATAGAAAGATGGTCCGGATTTGGCTGGAATGTAATTACTGTAGAAGATGGAAATGATATAGAACAGTTAGATGCTGCTTTTAATAAAGCTAAAACAGTGAAGGGAAAACCGACGGTAATCATTGCAAATACGGTAAAAGGATATGGCTCTTCCGTTATGGAAAATAAAGCATCGTGGCATCATCATGTACCGAAAGAAGAAGAATATGCACAGATTATGAAAGACTTAGATGAGAGAAAGGAGGCTGTACTTCATGAATAAAATTCCAAATAGACAGGCGATCTGTGAAGTATTAATGGAGAAAGCAAAAACAGATAAAGATATCGTTGTATTATGCAGCGATTCAAGAGGTTCTGCGTCTTTGGCACCATATGCAAAAGAATTTCCGGAACAATTTGTAGAAGTTGGAATCGCAGAACAGAATCTGGTCAGCATATCAGCAGGCTTAGCAAAATGCGGTAAAAAACCATATGCAGCATCTCCGGCATGCTTCTTATCGACCAGAAGCTATGAACAGGCTAAAGTTGATGCAGCTTATTCCAATACAAATGTAAAATTAATAGGAATCAGTGGTGGTATTAGTTATGGAGCGCTAGGAATGAGTCATCATTCTGCACAAGATATAGCAGCCATGTCAGCAATTCCTAATATGAGAGTATATCTTCCGAGTGACAGACATCAGACAAGATGCTTGATGGAAGAATTGCTAAAAGATGAAAAACCGGCTTATATCCGTGTTGGACGAAATCCGGTAGAAGATATTTATTCAGAAACTGATTGTCCATTTACCATGGATAAAGCAACTGTTATCAAAGAGGGAACAGATGTTGCAATTATCTCATGTGGCGAAATGGTAAGACCATCTGTAGAAGCAGCTGAGATTTTAGAAAAAGAAGGAATCAGTGCAACGGTAGTTGACATGTATTGTGTAAAACCATTAGATAAAGACGCCATTGTAAAAGCAGCATTAAATGCCAAGGCAGTAATTACGGTTGAGGAGCATGCACCGTTTGGCGGACTTGGTTCTATGGTAAGTCAGGTCGTAGGAAGCGAATGTCCGAAGAAAGTAATTAATATGGCACTGCCTGATGCACCTGTTATTACTGGTACTTCAAAAGAAGTATTTGATTATTATGGATTGAACGCTGAGGGTATAGCAAAAGCAGCTAAAGATCTGATGTAGGTAACAGATATGGCAGAAAAATATATATTGGGAATTGATCAGAGTACACAGGGAACGAAGGCCTTATTGTTCAATAAAGAAGGACAATTGATAGGTAGAGCTGATAAGCCGCATGAACAGATTATTAATGAAAAGGGATGGGTCGAACACAGACCGACAGAAATCTATCAAAACTGCATTCAGGTAGTGATAGACTTAATAAAGAAAAGCGGTATTGATAAAAATGAGATATTAGGTGTTGGAATCAGTAATCAAAGAGAAACGGCACTTGTATGGGACAAAATAACGGGAAAACCTGTTTATAATGCTATTGTCTGGCAATGCGCAAGAGGGGAATCAATCTGTAATGAGATTGCCCGGGCTGGATTGGCACAAATGATAAAGAAAAGCACAGGTCTGCAATTGTCACCTTATTTTTCCGCAGCGAAAATAGCATGGGTATTGCAGAATGTGGATGGAATAAAAGAAAAATCTGACAGAGGTGAGTTATGCTGTGGAACGGTTGACAGCTGGCTTGTTTACAAATTAACGGGAGGAAAGGAATTCAAGACAGACTATTCCAATGCCTCCAGAACACAAATGTTTAATATAACAAGCCTGCAATGGGATAAAAAAGTCTGTGATGCATTTGGAATCAATACAAAATGCCTGGCGGAAGTAACAGATTCAAATGCAGAGTATGGTACTACAGATTTTGACGGGTTTTTAGAAAGACCAATTCCCATCCATGCCGTATTGGGGGATTCCCATGGTGCACTATTTGGTCAGGGATGCTTAAAAAAAGGAATGATAAAGGCAACTTACGGAACCGGGTCCTCTATTATGATGAATATCGGAAATACGCCGGTATTCAGTGATAAGGGAGTAGTGACTTCCCTGGCCTGGGGAATGGATGGAACAGTTAATTATGTCTTAGAAGGAAACATCAATTATACCGGTGCTGTTATCTCCTGGATAGAAAAAGATTTAAAAATGATTGCTTCTGCAAAGGAGACTGAGAATCTGGCTAAGCAAGCCAATCCAATGGATAAAACATATCTGGTGCCTGCATTTACGGGATTAGGCGCACCTTATTGGGATAGTAAGGCAACCGGTATCATATGCGGAATCACAAGAACAACAGGGCAGGCGGAACTTGTAAGGGCAGCATTGGATTGTATTGCTTATCAGATTACAGATATCGTAAAAGTCATGAGGGATACATCGGAGATTGAAATAGAAGAACTCAGAGTAGATGGAGGTCCTACCAATAACCGGTATCTTATGCAATTTCAAAGCGACATGCTTGGAATTCCGGTACAGGTACCTGATGCTGAAGAATTATCTGGAATAGGTGCTGCTTACGCAGCAGGAATTGCATTAGGGCTCTATGATACGGATAAGATATTTAATAGCACAAATCGTACAAAGTTCGAACCGAAAATAGCGGAAACATTAAAAGATGAAAAGTACGATGGATGGAAAGAAGCAGTAAAACTCGTATTGAAAAAGTGACAAACAGAGCATTTGTTACATGACTTGAGATTCATCGGGAGGAAACTTTCGAGTATCTAATAAAACTATATAACTGAAAGGTCAAGGAGGAAACAAAATGAAAGAAAAAGTATTAAGTGTGTTACTGGGAGTTGCAATGGTATCAACTCTGCTAATGGGCTGTGGAGCAAAGACAGAATCAGCCGCAGAAGCTCCTGCAACTGAAGTAGAAACACAGGCAGCCACAACAGAAGCAGCCAGTGAAACGGAAGCTGAAACAGAAGCCGCAGAAACTGCACAGGAAGCATTACCGGGAGGTGGAAGTAATATTCTCTATATTATTACACCATCACATTCGAATCCATTTTTTGGAACAGAAGCAACAGCAGCAGAAGCACAAGCAAAGGAATTGGGCTATGAAGTAAAAGTATTATCACATGATGATGATGCTACAAAGCAAATGGAACATTTTGAAGCAGCGATTGCTGACAAGGCAGCAGCTATCATCTGCGACAATGCAGGTGCAGATGCTACTATTGAAG
>JAEWWQ010000402.1 GCA_023458855.1 Bacillota bacterium | reverse complement strand
CTTTTTTAATACTCCAATATTATATTTTAATGGAAATGTCATCTGAAAACGAATTGGTGTTCTATCTGTTAAATCACTGAGAGAAAGAGCTGTTTCTCCTGAAAAAATCCCCTTCTTATATCTGATTTGTAATTGATACATTTTATCATCCCAGACCTCTGCCAACTGATATACGCCTCTAGATGCATGTTCTAATACCCCTGAATCGACTAAATGCTTTAAACTACCTCTTGAAATCCCAGCTTTGGTTACTTCTGCTGCCGTTATCACTCCATTATTCTTTTGCGTTCCTGGCAATGTATGGAAGTCAGAAAGTCAATTCAGAAGAGTCAAAGAAACAATACAATAAAAAATAAAGGAAAGGATTCCTGATCATAATTCAGGAAAAGGTTAAATAGTTTGAAAGAAAATACGACAGCAACATAAATCAAACTTAATTTTGTTAATAATTTACATTGAATATTCCCTAACTGTTATGCTGTACTTTCATTACTTAGCAGTTATGGAATCAAAAGAAGGGATATGAAGCAATGACGGATAACGAATTATTATTAGCACTTTCAGATATGTTAGATAGAAAATTAGAGCCTATTAATGAACGAACAAAGCGAACAGAACTTCTCATTGAAAATGATATTCTTCCAAGATTACAGAATATTGAAAGCTGCTATACATCTACATATAGAAGATACGCTGCCGGAATTGATCAAATAAATTCAATGCAGGAAGACATTAATATCATGAAAAGCGTAATAGCAGAACATAGTAAACTATTGCAAAAAATATCTTGATTTAAACCTCTCTTTATATTACATATCACTATAGACGGACTTTAATATTTTAACAATCTTTAATTTTATTACATAATGAATCTCTTCAAGCATGTTTTCCCTTTACACATCTATCGAAACCAGCCTAATTATATCACAAATTATAAAAATACAATAATAATATTTTAAACTGCATTATAAATGAAGTTAATTTTTAAATTAACTTCCACCCATGCATGGAACTTAAATTCGAAAACTGGAAATTACTCTGAATAATTCCAAAGTGGAAGTTATTCTGAAAAAATAACTATTTCTCTAACTTCCAAGACATTTCAAAAGAAGTTCGGCATCATATCGCTCTCACACAGAGTGGATGTAAGCCTATTATAGGTTACGTTTTACTACACCACGACATTTTTAATTTACGACATTTTTACACCATTGATTCGATAAAACATGGTATTTTTCGATAAATTACAGTACTTTACTATTTTTTGCACAATCGCTGAAAACCCAGTAAATACGCTGTTTTCAGCACATTTTTTATAACTCGTAAGGAGTAACCTGATATACATAATAATTCAGCCAGTTCGTATACAGATCATTGCAGTGTGAGCGCCACTGCAATACCGGCTTTTGTTCTGGGTCATCATTTGGATAGTAATTCTTTGGGACTTCGATATCCAGTCCCTTATTTTTATCGCGAATATATTCGTTATGCAGGGAATAGCGATCGTATTCCGGATGCCCCATCACGAAGATCTGCCTGCCTTCCTCTGCCATAGCAAGGAACACACCTGCCTCCTCTGACTCTGCCAATACAGTAAGTTCTGGGCAATTGTGAATATCTTCGGCACGCACTTCTGTGTGACGGCTATGCGGTGCCATAAAATAATCATCAAAGCCTCTTACCAAGGGTTCTTTTCTATTGTGTACGGAGTGCGCGTAGACTCCAAATAGCTTTTTATCCAAAAGGTGTTTCTTCAGACCGAAATGGTAATATACGCCTGCCTGAGCTCCCCAACAGATATGCAGGGTTGAGGTCACGTGGGTTTTAGACCACTCCATAATCTTACAAAGTTCCGGCCAGTAATCCACCTCTTCGAATTCCATTTGCTCTACGGGAGCCCCGGTAATAATCAGTCCATCAAATTTCCGACTCTGCAGCTCATCAAATGTATTATAGAATTTGTTTAAGTGTGTCACAGATGTGTTCTGCGAAACATGACTATCCGTGTTCATAAAGGTAAGATCCACCTGCAGCGGTGTATTGGAAAAAGCTCGCAATAATTGTAATTCCGTATCTTGTTTAATTGGCATCAGGTTCAAGATGCAGATCTGCAAAGAACGGATATTCTGGGACAACGCACGACTCTCATCCATGACAAATATATTTTCATTTTCTAAAATCTCTTTTGCTGGTAGATCACTTTGAATCTTAATTGGCATATTAGTACCTCTCCTTCTTATCTTTAATATGGGATATGTCAAAAACTCACTACAGAACCCGGCTTCATCAATTTGCACTTTACAAGTAACCTCATAATGGATACATAACATATGTTTGATGAGCTACTGTATGAATGCCGTTGGTACTTAGAACAATTTTTTGCTCTTATGTACCATTGGGTGCTGAATCCAATACATAAATTAAAAAAAGCTCCCGCCCTTACTTTTCTGAAATTATATTCAGATAAGTAAAGGACGAAAGCTAAAATTCGTGTTACCACCTTTATTTACTTGTATCTCACAATACAAGCCTCCACAAGTACGGAATATAGGAAATAACATTCGATACTCTGACGCTGTAACGGGCGTTCCCATCGTAGCCTATGCATCTTGACTAGTATATGCAGTCGGTACGCAGCTCCAAGACCATTTTCAATAATGCCTTCTGTACTTCTTTCCACCTGACGAAGCTCTCTGTGCCATATCTCATTATCTACTTTTCTTTTCATTGCCTTTTCTTTATAATCTTATGAATAACTAAATTGTAACCTTTCGGCATCACAGTGTCAACCCAAGAATTAAAATTAGTAAAAATAAAATGTGAATTAAACTAATTCAGATACTCCTGCATAAATGCTTCTTCTGTCAAAATTGGTATATGGAGTTCCTTCGCTTTCTTATTTTTAGAAGAGGAGGAAGATACATCATTATTAATCAGGCATTCTGTCTTTGAAGTGACACTTCCCGTTACCTTACCACCTTTTTGTTCTATTGCTTCTTTTAGGGCATTTCGGTTTTCAAAGTGCTCCAGGCTTCCGGTAATTACAAATGTCCTTCCCTGTAAAGACTGACTTGCTTCATCAATCTCTTCCTTTTCTATGATGACCTCTTCCAAAAGATGATTTACCTTTGCAATATTATCTTCATCCTGAAAATAATCCCGGAAAGTGCGTGCAATCACTTCACCGACACCGGGAATGCAGCTTAATTCTTCAATGTCAGCACGTCGCATGGCATCGAAATCATTTTTGTATTCTTTGCAGATCATTTTCGCATTTGCCAACCCAATATTTGCTATTCCCAGACTATAGATAAGTTTTGCAAGTGTTGTCTTTCTTGCCGTCTGAATGCTGTCCCACAGATTTTGATAAGATTTTTCTCCCAGTCCCTCCATTTGAACAATCTCCTCCTTGTGCCGATCCAGATGAAAGATATCTGCATACTCATGAATGTATCCTTTGGCAATGAATTTTTCTAATGTTGCTTCTGATAATCCGTCAATATTCATGGCATCTCTGCTTACGAATAACGTAAAAGACTTGATTTTCTTCGCTTCGCATGAGGAATTTGTGCAATATAGGGATTGTACTTCATTTATCTGTTTTATTCGGGTCTCCCCACCGCATACAGGACACGTACAGGGAATCTCTACCGTATTGCTGCCGGTCAGGTTTTCAGCAATCTGCGGAATGATCATATTCGCTTTATAGACTGTAATCTTATCTCCGATGCCAAGACGCAGTCCACGCAGAATACTGATGTTATGCACGGATGCACGGCTGACCGTTGTACCTTCTAATTCAACCGGTTCAAAGATTGCAACCGGATTGATCAGTCCCGTTCTGCTCGGACTCCATTCAATTTCCAATAATGTAGTTTCCCGAATCTCATCCTGCCATTTGAATGCAATCGAATCTCTTGGAAACTTTGCTGTCATACCAAGTTTTCTTCCATACTCTATATTGTCATAACATAATACCAATCCATCTGACGGCATATCATATATCTGAACCATCGCTTCATATCCTGCAATTGTATCAAGAATGGTATCTTCTGTCACCTTTTTATAAGCTACTACCTCAAATCCCTGCTGCTGCAGAAAAAGAAACTGTGCTTCCCGGGAATTATGAAAATCCACTTCCTCTGCTTTTACAAGTGCAAATGCAATAAATTTTACATTTCTCTTTGCTGTTATTTCATTATTTAACTGGCGGACCGATCCGCTGCAAAGATTTCTTGGATTCTTATATCTGGCATCTACTTCTGCAATCTGTTCATTAATTTTCTTAAAATCAGAATAGCTGATTACTGCTTCCCCACGCAGTATCAATTCACCTTTGTAGGCAATTGACAGCGGCAGATTTTGAAAAACACGGGCATTATTCGTAATGACCTCTCCCACTTCGCCATTGCCGCGTGTCACGGCTTTTGCAAGTTTTCCTTCACGATAGGTCAATACAATCGTCAAACCGTCCAATTTCCAGGATAATAGTGCGTCCTGACCCTTCAGCCAGTCGCGAAGCTCTTCTCTGTCCTTCGTCTTACTCAATGATAGCATCGGCTTTTCATGGCGCTCTTTCGGTAACTCATCAACGGACTCATAACCAACATTCACCGTAGGACTATTGGCAAAAAGCATTCCGGTCTCCTTTTCCAGGTTAACCAGTTCATCATATAAATTATCGTATTCATAGTTGCTCATTATCTCATTATCTTCTGCATAATAAGCCTTGGAAGCCTGATTCAATAATGTAATTAATTCTCTGATTCTTGCACTCTTGTTCATATTCTGATTCTCTCTATTTCTTAGTGTTATTTACAGTCATTATGATTCCGGTCTGCCGATACAGCTCTTCCAGTTCTTCTCCCTGTAATTCCCGATAAGCACCTATCTTTAGGTTTCCCAACTCTATATTCATGACGCGGATTCTCTTTAATTGCATCACACGATACCCCAGCGCTTCACACATTCTGCGGATCTGTCTGTTCAGTCCCTGGGTCAGGATGATTCGAAATGTATACGGTCCTGTTTTCTCTACCACACATGTCCTCGTTGTTGCCTCTAACTCTTTTAAGTAAATACCATTCCTCATTTTCTCCAGAAAAGAATCATCTATCTGTTTATTTACTTTTACGACATATTCCTTTTCATGCTTGTTGACTGATCTGGTCATACGTTGGATCAACTCCCCGTCATTACTCATTATCATAAGACCCTCTGAGTCTTTATCCAGTCTGCCTGCATACGTAACACGAATCGGATATTTGAGATACTCCGTAATCGTCACCTTTGCATGGGCATCTTTTTCGGTACAGGTAATTCCGACAGGTTTGTAGAATGCCAATACTACCTTCTGGTTCCTGAGTTGTACAGTTTTTCCGTTCACAGCCACCGTATTACGCTGTGTTACACGGGTCCCCATTGTTGCAACAATACCATCTACTTTTACAAGACCCAGATCTATCATCCGGTCAGCCTCTCTTCTGGAACAGATGCCGCATTCTGCTAAATATTTATTTAATCGAACTGCCTGGACTTTCTCCATCTGATTATAATACCTCTCCTGCTCTATTTCCTGTTAATTATACTTGATTCACTCCGCATCCGCAATTGAATTCCTTATTAGGATTATTGATGTCAAAAGCCCATCATAGAACTTGGCTTCGTCAATTTACACATATACTAGCAACACAAAAATTGATGCACAACATAGTTTGGTGAGCGACTGTATGAAGCCGCTGGTACTTTGACCATGTATTTTATGGTCTTATGTACCACTGCGTGCTGAATCCAAGCGAGAGCGTGTTGCGAATGAACTATGTTGTACGTCAATTTTTCATTCACATAAATTGTGTAAATTGACGAACACCAATATGTAAAACAAGCTTTTGACACCCTAATCCTATTAGAGCAATTCTTTAATCCTGGATTCCCCTAAAATGCGTACACCGTTATCTGCCAGCAGTTCTGCTGTCACACCATTTCCATCTATAAATTTCCCACGGAAAGTCCCGTCATAAATATGTCCATATCCGCACGAAGGACTGCGCTCCTTCAGAATTGCGGTCTCACATCCATAGAGTTCTTTTAAACGCAAGGTTTCTTCTGCGCCGCGTCTGTAGTATTCAGTCACATCTTCGCCTGCCGCTGTCAGTACTTTTTCTCCGCTACGCTCAGCCGGATCTCTCGGTGTCTGCAAACCACCGTAAATTTCCGGACATACCGGTATCAGATTATATTTGTCCTTCAATTGTTCCAGCTCTTCCTGCAAAGCACCTGTTCCGTTATATCTGCAATGCATTCCAAGCAGACATGCACTTACCAAAATATTCTGTTTCATAATACATATACTCCCCTCTTACGTTCTATAAGATACATTTTACCCTGATTCTTATTTTTTTTCCATGCTATGAATAGTATTTTTTCCCTTCGCGCAAAAAAGGAGATGCATTCTTATGAACACATCTCTTCTAAGCTCCATTTTTCTATTCTCTAGAAAAAATTCAAGTGTCTAAAGCTTATCATAGAACTTGGCTTCATCATTTGCACATATACTTGTAATATCATAAGTGATGCACAACATAGTTTGGTGAGCAACTGTATGGAATTCAACATATAAACACGCTTTTGACTCTTAAATCCTAGAATGTAACTTCTCCGTCATGGGACAGTAATGATACTGTCTGTACACCATTTACCGTATTCATTTTCTGAATCATCTCAGCCTCTTCTTTTACACGCACTTCAATTACCATATCCAGCTGACTTGCTGACAGATTACGGGATTTTACCTTTGGAAACTTGCAAAATTGTGTTACCACATCCATAATATTCTGTTCACTCTTAATATCGGTAGAATTTACAACCAGAATCATAGGTGCTTTTGCAACTGGAATTCTGTCTAATACAAAAATTGCAATGGTCACGATAATAGATAATACGATTGCCACTTCGTATAATCCTGCACCGCAGATGATTCCCACACTGATGGACCAGAATAAGAATACCAGGTCCATTGGATCTTTAATGGCAGTACGGAAACGTACAATGGATAATGCACCTACCATACCAAGTGATACCACGATACTCGACTGAATGGTAATGATAATGGCCGCTGTAATAAGAGCAAGCGCTGCAAGCGATATATTAAAGCTCTTATTATAAAATGATTTTCTTGTCAGAATACGGTAAATAAAAAATATGTATACTGCAAGTACCGATGTCATCAATAATACCACTAAAATATCTGTTGTGCTGATGTCTGCTTTGGAAAAAGTTTCCAGAAATGATTTTTTGATAATGTCCTTTACGCTCATGAAAGAATTCCTCCTTAATATTTTCTACATAAATAATATTTTGAATACGCTGTCTGCTGCAGATTTTCTATCTGCACACTGCGATATATAAAATCAGGAATATATGCATCATATTTTACTTCCAGTACATGACATCCTGTGGGCATGATCGGTCTTGTTGTAATCTGCTCTTCTAAAAACTGATGACACAGATTGCCGGATCGTATATTTTTATCAAATGTCACACGGACATTTCCATTTCGATAGACATATGGTACGCGGCTATATTCTACGATTACTCTTGGCTGTAGCAGCCTTGTCTGTACCTGCAGGCAGAACTTCCGATAAACCGGAGCATCTATCCGATCCATGGCAAGCTGTTTTTTATCCAGTATATCCTGACATAGTTCTTTTGAAATTGTGCATGCCGTTTTTTTTGTTTTCCCGTGTTCTTTACGCTTCAACTCTAATTTTATACTGTCCGTTTTATGATCATAGATACGAATCCTGAATTTTTCTCTGGGATCTGTTCCATTTTCGTTTTCATAAAAACAGGTATTCTCATAATCATCGAAATACAGGCTTCGAATCATATAACTGCCATCTGTTCCCACATTTTGATCTAATTGCATGACAGAACCGATCCGGTTCTTAATACATGCAAGTTGTGTTTCTGTACTGATATATTTTAATTCATGCCTGAATTCACTTGCTATCATACTGTCTAACGCCCCTTTCTTCGGATATAACCATACCATAACTTCATATTATCCCCGCATGTCTATTGCTCTTCCTCTCCCCATTCGCCGGACAGAAAGTTATTTCTCTCATGCAGGAAATTCGTAAGCTCTGCGACTTTCTCATAGAAAGTATTGGTTTTCTCTTCTACGGTCGTATCTTCATTGAAAGTATTCCATCTGAATTCATCCATCAATGCTGCCTTCAGGATTCTGTCTGCTCTTTCATCAATCTTCGTAGTAGCCTCTTCCTCTACGATATCCCTGAATTCATCAAAGTAAATCTGAATTGCAGTATTACGGAATTCCTCCTGTTGGTACAGCGCATACCAGATATCGGAATCCTTAGTCTTTACACAGGCATAAAAACCATTCGGGTCAAATAGATCAATTCCCTCCTGTGTAATCCCTGAACCAGCAATTGCTTTGTCATAATCCCAAGCAGGCCCCGCAAAAAATTTTGTACTTGTACTGTCATTCGGTTTATAAAAAAACTGGCTGGTAAATGCCGCATCCAGATTCTTTATTACTTCTTCTAATAAATACTTTCTGGCAAAAGAATCAATATCTATATAATCTCCAAAATATTTACCCGAATACGGGCTATACCCATCTTCAGAAAACATGGCATCTTCCAGATCCTGATACAGATTGGCAATATACGATACCTGATCGAAGGATGCGTACTTCGGACTGGTAAATACGACCGGCTGCATTCTTGAAGTTATGAATCCGCTGGCTTCCAGTCCATAGCGGTCACTCATCTCTATCTCTAACAGATATCCGCCTGTTAAATCCTCCGGTTCTGCCGGTATCTCATATCC
>JAEWWQ010000401.1 GCA_023458855.1 Bacillota bacterium | reverse complement strand
GGGTAGAACTGCATTATTTCCGTCTTTATATGCAAATATTCCTATTATTGATTTAAAGAAATAAGGAATTCTATTCTACTACCGACCAGAGGAATCTATATGTTAAAACGATATAAACTTAAAAATTATGATTTTGGATTAGTATTCATGTTAGTAGTCATCTCTGTGATTGGGGTTCTGGCAGTGGGAAGTGCAAAAGAATCTGTACAGGACAAGCAGCTTATGGGATTGATACTCGGTGTTTTTCTGATGATAGTCATCTCATTATTTGATTATTCTTTCTTTTTGAACTTCTACTGGGTACTTTATTTTATAAACATAGCTTTGCTTTTATCAGTAACTCTCTTCGGTAAAGAAGTGGGAGGCGCGCAGCGATGGATTATTATATTAGGCATACAGTTCCAACCATCGGAAACTGCTAAAATAATATTGATTTTATTTTATGCACAGTTTATTATGAAACATAGGAGTACTTTGAATACTTTCCGTACGCTTGTTATGCTTGTTATGTTGCTGTTTCCACCTTTGCTATTAATCTATGCACAGCCAGATTTATCAACTAGTATTATGATTGGACTGATATTCTGTGCATTGTTGTTTATTGGTGGGTTGAGTTATAAAATCATATTTGGAATTTTGGCTGTTGCTGTTCCAGCTTTTATAATTTTTTTAAGTATCGTTTTACAACCTGAACAGGATCTTATCAAAGATTATCAGCAAACCAGAATCCTTGCGTGGCTACAACCTGCTAAATACGCAAATGCTGAAGGTTACCAGCAGGCAAACGCTATTACCGCAATCGGATCTGGTCAGTTATTTGGAAAAGGACTGAATAATAATATTATTGGTTCTGTAAAAAACGGAAATTTTATTTCGGAACCTCAAACAGATTTCATATTTGCGATCATAGGGGAAGAATTAGGATTTATAGGTAGCTGTATCGTCATTTTACTTATGGTGTTCATAACATTAAAATGTATTATGATTGCCAAAAAATCAAAAGATTTGGCAGGTACCCTCATTTGTACCGGAATGGCGGCACTGGTCGGTTTCCAGAGTTTTATGAATATATCGGTCGCAACAGGTCTGTTGCCGAATACTGGAATACCGCTTCCTTTTGTAAGCTATGGACTGACCTCTTTAGTAAGTCTTTTTCTGGGTATGGGTTTTGTTTTAAATGTACGGTTACAAAGTACAAAAAAATATTGATGGGAGATGGTAGTATGAATATTGCTTTAATAGCACATGATGCAAAGAAAAAACTAATGCAAAATTTTTGTATTGCATATAGAGGGATACTAAGTAAAAACGATTTATATGCAACAGGAACTACTGGAAGACTGGTGGAAGAAGTTACGAATTTAACAGTTCATAAATATCTGGCGGGGCACCTTGGCGGAGAACAACAGATTGGTGCGCAGATAGAACATAACCAGATTGATTTGGTTATCTTCCTAAGGGATCCGCTAAATCCCAAGCTTCATGAACCAGATGTAAATAATGTTCTCCGTTTATGTGATATGCATAACATTCCTTTGGCAACAAATCTTGCTTCCGCAGAATTGTTGATCAAATCTTTGGATAGAGGAGATTTAGAGTGGCGGGAAATGTATAAATAAAGTACATTTATGTATTGGTACTTTCCTGATTACCAGTTTTGTATTATCAGGATGCACAAAACAGACTTATGATATGGTATATGACCCTGAGATGTCTGTAAGCAGTTTTTCACTTACAGGAACAAAAGATGCAGAAGTAGCAGATTCTTTTGCGTCTGATTTGTGTGTCTCATCCGGCGATATTATGGAAGGTACTGATGTAGATATGAGCGAAGCAGGTGCTGCCGGATTGTTCAATCTTACAGATTCAGAAGTATTATATGCAAAAAATATTCATGCACAGATGTATCCTGCCAGTCTGACTAAGATCATGACTGCCTTGGTTGCATTGAAATACGGAAACCTCGATGATGTTATTACCGTATCTAAAAATGCACATATTACCGAATCAGGCGCGCAATTATGCGGACTTGAGGAGGGAGATACTTTAACACTTGATCAGGCACTGCATGCATTACTGATTTATTCTGCAAACGATGCCGCTGTTGCAATTGCAGAACACATTGGTGGTTCTGTTGAAGGATTTGCCGAGATGATGAATGAAGAAGCCCAAGCAATAGGAGCGACCAATAGTCATTTTACGAATCCTCATGGTCTGCAGGATGAAAAGCATTACGTTACAGCCTATGACTTATATTTGATTTTTAATGAGGCATTAAAATATGAAAAATTTTCTGAAATTATTCAGACAACATCCTATGATACCCAATACTATGATAGTCTTGGTGAAGCTAAGAGCCTTTCTTTTGAAACAACAAATCAATATCTGAAAGGGGTTTATAGCGCACCTGATAATGTAACCGTATTGGGTGGTAAGACCGGAACAACGAATTCAGCTTTGAATTGTCTGATTATATATGTAAAAGATACTTCTGGAAAATCCTATATTTCAGTTATATTACGCTCAAAAGAACGAGGAATTTTGTACACAGAAATGTCGGATTTATTAGATGAAATAACGAATTAAAGGTTGTTTTTTACTTAGATATAACTTATAATGAACATAAGTTTTAAGACACAATTAACAGCTCTGATGTAATGATGAATTTACTTAAGGAGGGTTTTAATTATGGTTCAATTAATTGTTGGTAATAAGGGGAAGGGCAAAACAAAGCATCTATTGGATACCGTAAATAAAAAGGTAAAGGAAGCTTCTGGTAATATTGTTTATCTGGATAAAAGTACAAAAAATATGTATGAATTAAATAATAAAGTCAGACTGATCAGTGTGCCGGAATATTTAATATCAAACAGCGACGAATTTATAGGGTTCATCTGTGGAATCATTTCACAAGATCATGATTTGCAACAAATGTATTTGGATTGTTTTTTGAAAAATGCCTGTTTAGAACAGAGCGATATTTCAAATACCGTGAATAAATTAGAAAAAATTAGTGACAAGTTTAATATTGATTTTACATTAAGTATTTCTCTGGATGAAAATGAAATACCGGATACTTTGAAATCGAAGATTATTGTTTCACTTTAATACATACCAAAGCCTCGGATGACGCTTCATTCCCGAGGCTTTTTTTCGGCAGAGGGCCGTTTATTATCTGAAAGGCAGGAGGCTGGCAATTAATGGCGGCGAGAAGAAATTCTGAAAACATAAGAAAATACAGAAAACCATTAAATATAAATATCGGTCTTATTATATTCAGTATTATCTTTATCTATATTATAATCTGTGTCTTTCTTTACTTTACGACCAATCATATCATAGGTTATGAAGTAAACATGGGAACTCTGTCAGTTGAAAATGTTTATAAAGGGATTGCAATCCGGAATGAAACAATCGTAAATAGCGATTATTCAGGATATATTAATTATTACGCAAGAGAGGGCGAAAAAGTCGGCGTTAATAATCTGGTATATTCGGTGGATGAATCCGGCAAATTATCGGAAACCTTAAATCCGGATATTGCTTCAGGTGAAAACTCATTAACTGATGAAAATATTTCTGAATTAAAAACAGATATTTTATCATTTACAAGTACTTATTCTAATAAAACATATGGTGATGTGTATGATTTTAAATATGACATACAGGGAACTGTTTTAAAATTATCCAATGCAAATACATTAGAAAGTATTAATTCTTTATCTGATAACAGTCTTAGCGGTATGGTCAATTTTGGCCGTGCCAAGAACGACGGGATAGTTTCCTATAATATTGACGGCTACGAGACGCTAAAAGAATCAGATATCAGTGCGGACACATTTAATACAGACAATTATAAGAAGAAACAATTAATCAGCAATGATTTGGTAAGTAAAGGCGATCCTGTCTATAAACTGTGTACAAGCGAAAACTGGAAAATCATAATACCGATTGACGAAAAAAGAGCTGCCGAATTAACAGAAGATCCTTACGTTAATGTGAAATTTTTGAAAAACCAACAGGAATCATGGGCTACAGCGACGGTAATAAATAACAAAGACGGTCAATATGCAGAACTGGCTTTTAATAATTCGATGATAACCTTCTGCGCGGACAGGTTTATCGATCTTGAATTGGAATATACAGAAGAATCCGGCCTGAAGATTCCACTTTCTTCCATTGTTGAAAAGGAATTTTTCTTAGTGCCAAAAGATTACATCACTAAAGGAGGCGACGGAACAAGTGATGGATTCATGCGTGAGTCATATGCAGAAGATGGCAGTGTTTCAACCGAGTTTGTAGCAACTACTATCTATAATTCGACGGATGAAGATTATTATGTAGATGATTCCTCCTTAAAAATAGGAGATTATATTATTAAGCCCAATTCGACGGATAAATATCCAATCAGTAAAAAGGCGACTTTGATCGGTGTCTATAATATTAATAAAGGATATGCGGATTTCAAACAAATCAATATTCTTTATCAAAACGAAGAATATGCAATCGTGCAGTCAAATACACAATATGGTTTAAGCGTATATGATTATATTGTATTGGATGCTTCCACTGTAAGGGAGAATGATTTTATACACTAAGATTTATGACAGGAGGTGCTTTAAGATGATAACAGAAAACATAAAAATTGTGGAACAAAATATAAAAAAAGCATGTGAAGATAGCGATCGTGATAGCCGTGAAGTTACTTTAATTGCAGTGAGTAAAACAAAACCAGTCCCTATGCTGCAGGAAGCATATGACTACGGCTGTCGTGATTTTGGTGAAAATAAAGTACAGGAACTTGTACAGAAATACGAAGTACTCCCGAAAGATATCCGTTGGCACATGATCGGGCATTTACAACGTAATAAAGTAAAATATATCATTGATAAAGCTGCTCTTATTCATAGTGTAGATTCCTTAAAATTAGCCGCTGAGATAAGTAAGGAGGCAGTCAGACATAATCTGACTGCAAATATCTTAATTGAAGTGAATGTAGCAGAAGAGGATACCAAATTTGGGACATCAGCAGAAGAAGCTGTTCAACTGATTACACAAATCAGTAAACTTCCCAATATTAAGATAAATGGTCTTATGACAATAGCTCCATATGTTGAAAATGCTGAAGAAAACAGACAATTTTTCATAAAGTTGAAACAATTATCTGTTGACATAAGCAATAAAAACATTGATAATGTTACTATGAATATACTTTCGATGGGTATGTCTGGTGATTATCAGGTTGCAGCTCAGGAAGGCGCAACATTGATTCGCGTGGGAACTGGTATCTTTGGGGTGAGACAATATCAGATATAATAACATAAGGTTAATTAAGGAGAATTATTATGGGTGTAATGGATAAGTTCCTAAATGCAATGAAACTAAATGATGAAGATAATTATGATTATGATGATGAATACTTTGATGATGAAGATGATGTGATACCAGAGAAAACAAATAAAAAGTCAGCTACAAAAGACTTTTCGGATGATATAGACGAAAAAACAGTAAGGAAATCGGTTCCAAAGGTAACACCCATGCGT
>JAEWWQ010000400.1 GCA_023458855.1 Bacillota bacterium | reverse complement strand
CTGGAATTCATCTACAATAATAACTGCTTTTTCTTTTTTCACAGGCACTGAATATTGCAATAAATCATCGTAAGAGAATAGATGCTTTATTTCTTCGGAGCATGGTAACTGCTTTTGCCATAACAGTTTTTGCCTTGACTCCGAACAAGGTTGGGCCAAATAATAAAAATAAGGATGATTCCGTGCAAAATGTAATAATAGGCTCGTCTTTCCTACGTTCTTCTGTCCATAAACTATTAATAATTGATTTTCCTGTTTTTCAAAAAATTGCTGCAGATACAAGAGTTCAGATTCTCTTCCCACCAACATAACGACTCCTAATTTTGCCTGCTTAACAAAGCTTCCATTTCATCAGCTGTTTTCGGTTTCCCTATTAAAAATCCCTGAATTACATCACATTCAATTGACTTTAAATATTCATACTGTTCCCGGGTCTCAACACCTTCTGCAATTGTTTCATATCCAAGTTTTTTTGACATGGATACAATCGTATCAACAATGATTTTGCTTGCAGAATCCTGCATAATCGTATCAATAAATGTTTTATCAATCTTTAAAGTATTAATGGGCAGTCCTTTTAAATAGGAAAGCGAAGAAAAACCGGTTCCAAAATCATCTAAGGAAACCTTAACACCGTAATCACGCAATGTCAGCATTTTCTGTATCACATCATCAAATTCTACGATCAAGACACTTTCTGTGATTTCTAATTCTACATCACTACAGGCCACATCATACTTTTTTAAAGCATTTAACAATTTTGGTACGAAATTCTTTTTTTTGTATTGAACTGTTGAAATGTTGATAGACAAGGTAAAGGAATAATGATACTTTCTTTTCCATTCTGAATAGATACGCAGACTCTCATCAATAACCCAGTCACCGATTGGAACAATCAGACTGTTTTTTTCGGCTATCGGAATAAAGGTAGCAGGACTGACCAGATTACCTTCTGTATCACGCCAGCGAATTAATGCTTCTACACCGCGTAATGCACGCGTTTTAGTGCCATATTGGGGTTGAAAACATAAAAAGAAGCTGGATGTATTTACTGCTTCCTTTAATTTATGTTCCAAAACCACATTTTCCAAAAAATCATTTAAAATATTGGCATTAAAATATTGAATGGATCCTTTCCCGTTTATTTTGGAACGAAACATAACAATCTCAGCATAATTAATTAATTCAACAGCAGTCATTGCAGCTTCCGGATATTCGGCCACACCATAGGTGACTGATATGGTCAATTCCCTTCTGTCCGATAACAGAAATGGCTTTGAAACTCTTTCCTGAACTGTATTGTAGATATATTCAACACTTCTTGTCCCACCCGGGTCTAATATGGCAATGCAAAAAATATCACTTGTAAAATGAGAAACAATTACATTTTCTGTATTAAAATCATTTAGGAACTGTGCAAATAACTGTACCAGTTCATCACCAACAATCATGCCCATACCATCATTGATTTTACGGAAATCATCAATATCTACAAACATGACGCTTATAATCTCATTTTTGTTTGCTTTGTTAATCCAATCTGTCAATAACCTGACAAAATTATTGCGGTTATAAAGACCCGTTAATGTATCATAATAAGCCATGTACATTAGTTCATCTCTCTGTGACTTGTTATGTGTTATATTTTTAATACAGATAGTCTTATTAACAGGTCTTTCTTCCTCATAGAATATGTTTGTCTGAATTTCCAGCCAGGTCTTATTATCTGCCAGACAGCATTCCAAAGTTTTTTTTGATACTTTGGATTTTTCCAGAAACAGAAGTTCCTTAACCGGAATCATATCCTCCTGTCTGATGCAATCCAGCACAATCAGCAGGTCTTTTACATCTTCAATATTAAAATTAAAAAAGCGTCTCCAGTTTCCTAATACTTCAATATGGTTTTCTTTAAAATTGTAAAAAATGTAGGCATTATTAGATGATTCGCATATCAATTGATACATTTTATCTTTTTCCTGTAGTTTTTGATTTAAGGCTGTTAATAAATCAATCTGATAATGTAGTTCATCCACGCCGACACCTCCCATATATATTATTTTTTGGTAATATATCCTTGTGCCTTTAATAACTCAGCGCAAAGAACAGCTCCGCCTGCTGCACCGCGAACAGTATTATGTGATAAACCTACAAACTTCCAATCATAGATGCTGTCTTCCCTGATTCGTCCGACAGATATACCCATACCATTTTCATAATCCACGTCTAACTGAACTTGTGGTCTGTTGTCCTCTTCCAGATATTGAATAAATTGTTTCGGTGCACTTGGCAGTTTCAATTCCTGAGGTACTCCTGAAAACGCAACTAATTTTTGAATTAACTGTTCTTTTGTAGGTTTCTTTTTGAATTTTACAAACACAGCAGCAGTATGTCCGTTTAATACCGGAACACGGATGCACTGGCATGTGATAGCAGGGGTCGTTGCCGGTTTAATGACACCGTCTTCTACTTTGCCCCAGATTCTAAGTGGTTCCTTTTCAGACTTTTCTTCTTCTCCGCCGATATAAGGAATTATATTTTCCACCATTTCCGGCCAATCCTTAAAAGTTTTACCCGCACCGGAAATAGCCTGATATGTCGTGGCAACTACTTCATAAGGCTCAAATTCCTTCCATGCTGTCAAGATCGGAGCATAACTTTGAATAGAACAATTTGGCTTTACTGCAACAAATCCTCTGACCGTTCCTAAGCGCTTTTTCTGTGAATCAATGACTTTCATATGTTCAGGATTGATTTCAGGAACTACCATTGGAACATCCGGTGTCCATCTGTGAGCACTGTTATTGGATACCACAGGTGTTTCGGTTTTTGCATATTCCTCTTCTATTTTCTTGATTTCTTCTTTTGTCATATCGACTGCACTGAATACAAAATCTACTTCAGATGCTACTTTTTCCACTTCATTAACATTCATAACAATAATGTTTTTTACTGATTCCGGCATTGGAGTATCCATTTTCCATCTGTCACCAACTGCTTCTTCATATTTCTTACCGGCTGAACGTGGACTTGCAGCAATGGTTGTTACTTCAAACCAGGGATGATTCTCTAACAAAGA
>JAEWWQ010000399.1 GCA_023458855.1 Bacillota bacterium | reverse complement strand
ATTCAGTAGTATCGTATGGTCGGCATTTACCTGGTTTTTCTCTTTGTATGCCGAAAATTTTAATACGTTTAGCATCTATGGAAGCTTAGCCACAATTATTTTTGTCATGTTATGGCTTTATGTCTGTATGTTTATCCTGCTGATTGGAGCAGAAGTGAACCAACATATTTTTCCGGTAGTAAAGTACTATCTGAAACGTAATACTTAAAATATTCTTGACAAGATCAAAAAACTTCCATATTATTAAATATAGTTGTGAACAAGATGGGACGGTAAGCCGTTTCCCTTGTCGTGAATAAATGATTGACTATGAAGGTGTCAGTAGAATTACATTTTCTATCAGAGAGAGGAAGTCGCCGGCTGTAAGCTTCCTTAAGTTCAGATGTAAGTTGAATTTCCCACCAGAGTTTTTTATCAGAAGAATATTGTGAATCTATAATGATGGAAAAAGCAGTATTTGTGTAGGATAAAACGTTGAGCACGTTACGCTTTAAAGAGCCTGTTCGTTCTGTACAGGAATCTGGGTGGTACCGCGGAGAAATTCGTCCCTTGTGTCTAAAGACACAGGGGATTTTTTTACGCGAGTAATGAGGAAAATGCTCTGCTATCAGAAGCATTTGACGAATACCGCGATAACGGGAAAAACTCGCAAAGCGTGTTTCTGCTCGTTAGTTATATTAAAAAATCAGTAGGCAGGAAGGAAATTATTATGAAAGAAAAGTTAGAACAGATTAAAGCAGAAGCTTTAAAACAGATTCAGGCATCCAATGCTTTGGAAAAATTGAATGAAGTAAAAGTAAATTATCTTGGAAAAAAAGGGGAATTGACAGCTGTGCTAAAGAGTCTGAAGGATGTGGCGCCGGAAGACAGACCGAAGGTCGGTCAGCTTGTAAATGAAACACGCGCAGAAATTGAAAATGTACTCGATGAAGCAATCCGCAAGATGGAAAAATTAAAGCGTGAAGCACAAATGAAGAAAGAAACAATCGATGTGACACTGCCAGCAAAGAAAAGCAGGGTCGGACATCGTCATCCAAACACCATAGCACTGGAAGAAGTAGAACGAATCTTTGTTGGTATGGGATATGAAGTGGTGGAAGGCCCTGAAATCGAGACAGATTATTATAATTTTGAAGCGTTGAATATTCCCGCAGACCATCCGGCAAAAGATGAACAGGATACCTTTTATATCAATGGAGACTTTCTTCTCAGGACGCAGACTTCCGGTACACAGGTTCATGAAATGGAAAAGGGAAAACTTCCAATCCGCATGCTTGCACCTGGCAGAGTATTCCGTTCCGATGAAGTAGATGCGACACACTCACCTTCTTTTCATCAGGTGGAAGGACTGGTTATTGATAAGAATATTACATTTGCAGATCTAAAAGGTACCTTAGCGGAATTCGCGAAAGAGTTATTTGGAGAGGAAACGAAGGTAAAATTCAGACCGCATCATTTTAATTTTACAGAGCCTAGTGCAGAAATGGATGTTACCTGTTTCAAATGTGGTGGTTCAGGATGTCGTTTCTGTAAAGGAACGGGCTGGATTGAAATCCTTGGATGCGGTATGGTTCATCCAAATGTGCTTAAGATGAGTGACATTGATCCGGAAGAATATTCTGGTTTTGCATTTGGTGTTGGTCTTGAACGTATCGCATTACTTAAGTATGAGATTGATGATATGAGACTTCTTTATGAGAATGATAACAGATTCCTGAAACAGTTTTAAGTTTATAGCAGTTTCGATGCGACAATATTGAGAATAAGGATAGAAGGGAATTAAAATTATGAATACAGCATTATCATGGATCAAAGCGTATGTACCTGAATTAGAGTGCGGTGATCAGGAATATACAGATGCAATGACACTTACGGGAACAAAAGTAGAAACATTTGAAAGGCTGGATAAAAATCTGGAAAAGATATATGTAGGTCAGATCGAGTCTATTGAAAGACATCCGGATGCGGATAAGTTAGTTATCTGTCAGGTAAATATCGGAGCCGAAAAAATACAAATTGTAACAGGTGCTTCCAATGTAAAGGTTGGGGATAAAGTACCGGTAGTTGTTGATGGAGGTAAAGTCGCAGGAGGACATGATGGCGGTCCGTTACCAAAAGACGGAATCATCATTAAGAATGGTAAGCTTCGTGGAGTAGAATCTTTTGGAATGATGTGTTCGATTGAAGAACTTGGATCGAACACAGATATGTATCCGGAAGCTCCGGAAGAAGGAATTTATATCTTCCCGGAGGAAGCAGAAGTAGGAGCAGATGCAATTGCAGAACTTGGACTTAGGGATACTGTATTTGAGTATGAGATTACTTCAAATCGTGTTGATTGTTATAGCGTGCTGGGAATTGCAAGGGAAGCAGCCGCAACTTTTGATAAACCTTTTCTTGCACCAATTGTTACAGTGCAGGAAAACAAGGAAAAAATTGAAGATTATATATCTGTTGAAGTAAAAGATCAGGATCTTTGTACCAGATATTGTGCCAGAGTATGTACGAATATTAAGATTGCACCATCACCAAAGTGGATGCAGAGAAGATTGGCAGCGAGCGGTATTCGGCCAATCAATAATTTGGTTGATATTACCAATTACGTGATGGAAGAATATGGTCAGCCAATGCATGCATTTGATCTTGATACCGTTGCAGGGAAGAAAATTGTAGTTAAGAGAGCAAAGGATGGGGATGAATTCCAGACTTTGGATGGACAAATCAGAAAGCTGGATGCAGATATCCTAATGATTTGTGATGCGGAAAAAGAAATTGGCATTGCCGGTATTATGGGGGGAGAAAACTCCAAAATTACAGACAATGTAAAAACAGTAGTGTTTGAATCGGCGTGCTTTAATGGTGCAAACATTAGAAAATCGGCAAAAAGACTTGGGCTTCGTACAGATGCCTCCGGTAAATTCGAAAAGGGGCTCGATCCTTATAATGCAGAAGCTGCAATTAACAGAGCCTGTCAGCTGATTCAGGAATTAGGCTGCGGTGAAGTGGTCAGTGGCATGGTGGATGTGGCGGTTCCGTTAAAGGATAGTACCCGGATTCAATTGCGGGAAGACAGGATCAATCAATTACTTGGGACGAATGTGTCAAAAGAAGAAATGCTTGCAATCTTAAAAAAACTGGAATTACTATATGATGATAAAACAAATGATATTATAATTCCTTCTTTCCGTCAGGATCTGGAAGGAATTGCTGATATCGCAGAAGAAGTAGCCAGATTTTATGGCTATGATAAGATTCCGACCACTTTGCCAAGCGGAGAGGCTACGACAGGCAAGATGCCATTTAAGTTAAGAATTGAGGAAAAAGCGCGTGATATAGCAGAATATAGTGGATTTTCCCAAGGCTACTGCTATTCTTTTGAAAGCCCTAAAGTATATGATAAATTACTGTTAGATGCTGACGATGCATTACGAAATGCAATCGTTATCTCAAATCCGTTAGGAGAAGATTTTTCTATCATGAGAACAATTTCTCTAAATGGTATGTTGACATCGCTTGCTACGAATTATAATCGTCGTAATAAGGATGTAAGATTATACGAATTAGGAAATGTTTATCTTCCAAAATCTTTACCGCTAGCAGAACTTCCAGACGAAAGAATGCAGTTTACGTTAGGTATGTATGGTGAGGGGGATTTCTTTACCATGAAAGGCGTGATTGAGGAATTTTTTGAGTGCATTGGTATGAAGAGGAAAGTAATCTATGATCCGGAAGCAAAGAAAAACTATTTACATCCGGGAAGACAGGCAAATATTATCTATGATGAAACAGTTGTTGGATATTTGGGAGAGGTGCATCCGGAAGTAGCAGATAATTATGATATTGGAACAAAAGCGTATGTGGCAGTAATTGATATTCCGAGTATTTTGCCATATGCAACATTTGAACGTAAATATGAGGGTATAGCAAAATATCCGGCTGTTACACGTGATATCAGTATGGTAGTTCCAAAATCTGTTCTGGTCGGAGAAATTGAAAAAATTATTACACAGCGCGGTGGAAAATTCTTAGAAGTGCTGGAATTATTTGATATTTACGAAGGCGAACAAATCAAAGAAGGATTTAAGTCAGTAGCATATTCTATTTCTTTCAGGGCGAAGGACAGAACATTAGAAGATACGGATGTTAATGCAGCTATGAAAAAGATATTAAATGGCCTTGAGGGATTGGGTATTGAACTGAGACAGTAGTTGATTCTTTCTGCACAGAATATTAGCATAGTTGGAAGTATTCGCGTTAATACTATTATTACGCGGCCAAGGGCCGCAGATTGGAGCTAAGAATGAATCAGGAAAATACATGGAACAGGTATTCGGAAAAACAATTAAAAGAAGCAGACCAGTTTGCAGAAGCTTATATGAGATTTTTAAACGAAGGAAAGACAGAGCGGGAATGCGTAGATGTGGTCGTAAATCAGATCGAACAGGCAGGATACAGGGAACTTGAAAAGCTGATAAAGCAAAAAGAAACATTAAAAGCCGGCGATAAAGTATATTCCGTGTGCATGAATAAAGCAGTCTGTATGTTTCACATCGGAACAGAAGACATCGAGAATGGACTGCATATTCTCGGTGCCCATA
>JAEWWQ010000398.1 GCA_023458855.1 Bacillota bacterium | reverse complement strand
AGGCGGGGCTGGTGAAGTAACAAGTTTTGGCGCCCTTTGCACAGCACTTTCTGCAACAATCGGAACCGGAAATATCGTAGGTGTTGCAACTGCGATTGTTGCCGGCGGTCCCGGTGCGCTATTCTGGATGTGGATGGCTGCCTTCTTTGGCATGGCTACAAAATATGCAGAAGGTCTGTTGGCTATTCTATATCGTAATATTGATAGAGAAGGACATGTTCTTGGCGGTCCCTTCTATTACATTGAGAACGGGATGGGGCTTAAATACAAATGGCTTGGTAAGGCTTTTGCCTTTTTTGGAATGAGCGCGGGTCTCTTAGGTGTGGGAACCTTTGCACAGGTAAATGGTATTACCTCTTCTATTAAGAACTACTTTGATCCAAACAGTAGCATAACTGTAACTCTCTTTGGTTCCGAACTATCAATCGCAATCATTATTGCAGGAGGAATTGTAACTCTCTGTGCAGGGCTTGTACTCATTGGTGGAATCCAGAGAATTGCGCGTGTATCCGAAATTATTGTTCCATTCATGGCTGTCATCTATGTTGCCATCTGTGTTTCTTTAATACTATATAATTACAAAGCCATTCCAGGTGCTTTTGTAGAAATTGTAGAAGGTGCCTTTGGCCTCAGAGCGGTAACCGGAGGTGCCCTTGGTGCGATTACTGTAGCAATGCAAAAAGGTATTGCCAGAGGAATCTTCTCAAATGAAGCCGGACTTGGAAGTGCTCCTATCGCAGCAGCTGCTGCCCAGACTAAGGAACCTGTACGTCAGGGGCTTGTATCAATGACTGGAACTTTTATTGATACCATAATAATCTGTACCATGACAGGCTTAAGTATTATTATCACAGGGTCATGGAATATTGGTCTCGAAGGTGTTGCTGTTACCACTAATGCTTTTAATGCCGGCCTTCCTATCAGTCCTGCTCTTTCTTCGTTCCTGCTTATGATGTGCCTTGTATTTTTTGCATTTACATCAATTATCGGGTGGAATTATTATAGTGAACGCTGCCTTGAATACTTAACAGGCGGCAACAAGAAACCAATCAAAGTTTTTAGATGGTTATATATCATAGCAGTCTTTATCGGACCTTATATGACTGTTGAAGCCGTATGGAATATCGCTGATATCTTTAACGGACTTATGGCAATACCTAACCTCATTGCAATACTGGCTCTGAGTGGCGTCATCTGTTCAACCACTAAGGAATATTTTACAAGGACAGCTTCCTACTCTAAGTCATCATCATTTTCTAAACCTGCCGAAGACTAAATCGCAATTTACAGAAAACTTTGTGAATTAAATGATTATTTTCCCTTTAATAATACTAATAATTATTGTATAATATCATTGTGTTTACACAATACAGAATCTCACTATTCTGTCAGAAAACTATATGTTAAAGGGGTAAAACTATATGGAAAGAACACTAGTTATCATTAAACCAGAAGCAGTCATTAAGAAATTAGTGGGTAAAATAATTTCTATCTATGAAGACAACCGTCTGGAAATTATTCACGCACACAGAGTTCTGGCTACAAGGGAAGTTTTGGAGAAACATTACCAGGATTTAAAAGAGAAAGATTATTTTGATGAGGTAATTGATTATATGTCCTCCTCAGAAGTTGTTGTCCTGATTCTGGAAGGAGAAAATGTCGTTAACATTGTAAGAGAAATCAACGGAGCTACCAATCCTGCAAAGACAAAGCCTGGAACAATTCGTTATATGTTCGGTTCCAATATTCAGGAAAATGCTGTACATGGTTCGGAATCAGTCGAAGTGGCAAACAGAGAAATAGAGATTTGGAGAGACTTGATCCGATATGAAGGTTAAAATAGTAAACATCCTCACAACATACATCAGACGGTATATTGTGAGGATGACTATTTCACATTCTTTTTTCTGAAGAATATAGTTCTATATGGATTTTCCCATCCCAGATAATCTGTCAGCTTTTCAAAATAATCCGTCATTACCTTGGTTATTTCAGGATCTTCTTTACATGCAGCTGTTAATAAAGCCGCCTTTTTTATATGCCTTCCAATCGCACTTTCGGCATACGACCTGTCAATAAATATTTTAATATCTCCTGGCATTCCAAGATAATAGACAGGTGCCGCAATCACCAGCATGTCGCTCTTTTGCATCAGTTCATGTGCCTCCTGATAGTCATCCTTTTGGATACATACCCCCTTGTGATCCTGACAGTAATCACATGCCAGGCATGGTTTTATCTCTTTTTCATGCAAATAGTACTTTGTAACTTCATGACCGTTTTCCATGGCACCTCTCGTAAACTGATCAGCCAACAATGCTGTATTTCCATTTTTTCTGGGACTGCCATACAATAATAAAATTTTCATAATATTCTCTCCTGTTTCTTGATTAATTTTAAAAAGAATTATATCATGATATATATTATAAAAATAATCAATGGATTTAATACAGTCTATAAATTTTATTAATACAGGAGGTATATATATGGAGTTAAAGAATTTAATCAGTTTTCAAAAAATAGCAGAATATGAAAGCTTTAGTAAAGCTGCAGCTGTATTAGGCTATACGC
>JAEWWQ010000397.1 GCA_023458855.1 Bacillota bacterium | reverse complement strand
TTCTACCGATGTAGGACAACATCAAATGTGGTCTGCACAATATTATAAATATACAAAACCCAGAACATTTTTGTCATCAGGCGGACTTGGAACGATGGGCTATGGGCTAGGTGCCTGCATAGGAGCAAAAGTTGGCAATCCGGATAAAATCTGCATTAATATTGCCGGTGACGGATGCTTCCGTATGAATATGAATGAACTTGCCACAGCGAGCAGATATGATATTCCAATTATCCAAGTGGTAATTAACAATCATGTACTTGGTATGGTACGTCAGTGGCAGACATTATACTATGACCATCGGTATTCCAATACGATATTGCAGGATAAAGTTGATTTTGTTAAGGTTGCCGAGGCACTGGGATGCGAAGCAATACGCATTACGAAAAAGGAAGAGGTCGCACCTGCAATTGAGAAAGCTATTTCAATTGGAAGACCAATTCTGATTGACTGTATCATTGAAGAAGATGATAAAGTATTTCCTATGGTATCTCCGGGTGCAGCAATTAGTGAAGCTTTTGATGAAGAAGATTTGAATAAAAAGTAAAGTATGCAATATACAGAAGAAAGAAGATGTTGAGTTTGAATTCACTCAATATAAGATAAAGGACATATATGAAAAAAGGGAAATTCTATCTTGCAATGATAATGATCACACCGATAGTCTTATGTACAGTTATATACGTGGCGCTTGCTTTTTACTATCAAGGTAGTTTTAGCTTTGGTACTTGGGTAAATGGGATTTACTGTACCGGTAAATCAGTAGAAGAAATTAATAAAGAACTGTGTGCCCAGACCTACGGAAAAGAATTTTCAATTGAAGGAAGAGGAGGCACAAAAGAAGTGCTGAATCTAGAAGCAATTGGTTATCAGGAAGACTTTCTTAGTCCCTTAGAAGACATGAAAAAAAATCAGAATCCTTTTTTATGGGGTAAAAATTTATTTATAAGTAAATCACAGATATTAGTACCTGTGATTTCTTATGATGAAAATATGCTGAAAAAAGAACTACAAAAATTTTCGTTTATGAATACAAGTACTATCAATGCAACGCCAAGGGTAGAAATCATAGAATCTTCTGAAGGATATGAATTATTTGATAATACGGCATCTATTATTAATGCAGATAAAGCAGTATTAAAAATAGAAAATGCAATTCAGGATTATGAACCTTCCATAGATCTTAATGCCGAAAATTGTTATGAATCATATGAAATAACTCCTTCAACAAAAGAAGTGTATCAACTGTGGAAAAAGGTAGCGCAGTTTCAGAATTTTAAAATGCAGTATCTGTTTGGCGAGAATATAGAAGTACTGGATTCATCAATTGTTGCGGATTGGATTACCAAAAATGAAAAGAACGAGTTCCAATTGGATGAGAAAGGGGATCTGGTATTGGATGAATCCATGATTCAGACGTATATTGCTTCCCTCGCTTCCAAATATGATACTGTTGGCGGAACCAGACAGTTTCAATCGACCAGAGGAGATACTATTACGATTGAAGGCGGAACTTATGGAAATAAATTAGATCAGAAAGCAGAGGTAGAATACCTGACCCAGGCATTCTTGCAGCATAACGAGGCAGACAGAGTTCCGGAATATGAAAAGTCAGCCTGGAAGCAGGGAACAGATGATATTGGAAATACTTATATCGAAATCGATATGACAAAGCAAATGATGTATTATTATCTCAATGGTGCGTTACAGTTGCAAACACCGGTGGTAACTGGAAACACTTCTTTAAAGAGAGGAACCCCGGAACGGGTATGTTACGTATATGCCAAACAGAAAAACAGAATTCTGCGTGGACCTGGTTACGCGTCCCATGTCAATTTCTGGATGCCAGTAAATGGAAATATTGGAATCCATGATGCACTATGGCGGAAAGATTTTGGCGGGGAGATTTATAAAACAGCTGGTTCACATGGATGTATTAATACTCCATACGAAGCAATGGAAAAGTTATATGACATGGTCGAGATAGGAACGCCCGTTATTATGTTCTATTAGTGCTTTAAATTGGAAAAGCGCCAAAATTGTATTGACTATTAAAATTATAAAATGTAGAATATACTTTAATGTATTAAAATATTAGGAGGAAAAAAACGTGAGTAGAGTGTACAACTTTTCAGCAGGACCAGCAGTTTTGCCTGAAGAAGTATTAAAAGAAGCTGCAGATGAAATGTTAGATTATAAGGGATCCGGAATGTCAGTTATGGAAATGAGTCACCGATCTAAGACTTATGATACTATCATTAAAGAAGCAGAATCAGACTTAAGAGAACTTATGAATATTCCTGATAATTATAAAGTATTATTCTTACAAGGCGGTGCAAGCCAACAGTTTGCGGCTATTCCCATGAACCTGATGAAGAATGGCGTGGCTGATTACATTGTAACCGGACAATGGGCTAAAAAAGCGTACCAGGAAGCCTGTATGTATGGGAAGGCAAATAAAATTGCTTCTTCAGAGGATAAGATATTTTCTTATATACCAGATTGCTGTGATCTTCCGATTTCTGAAGATGCAGACTATGTATATATTTGTGAAAATAATACAATTTATGGCACAAAGTTTAAAACACTTCCAAATACAAAAGGAAAACCACTGGTAGCCGATGTTTCCTCCTGTTTTTTGTCTGAACCGGTAGATGTTACGAAGTACGGTGTGATTTACGGCGGAGTTCAGAAGAATATCGGACCGGCAGGCGTCGTAATTGTTATTATAAGAGAAGATCTGATTACGGATGATGTTCTGGCAGGAACACCAACAATGTTAAAATACAAGACACATGCGGATGCGGATTCCCTTTACAATACACCGCCGGCATATGGTATCTATATTTGCGGTAAAGTATTTAAATGGTTAAAGAAAATGGGCGGACTTGAAGTTATGAAGACTCGTAATGCAGAAAAAGCCAAGATTTTATATGATTTCTTAGATCAAAGTAAATTATTCAAAGGTACAGTCCGTAAGGAAGACCGTTCTCTTATGAACGTTCCTTTCGTTACAGGCAGTGAGGAATTGGATGCAAAGTTTGTAAAGGAAGCAAAAGCGGCTGGATTTGAGAGCTTAAAAGGCCATCGTTCAGTAGGCGGTATGAGAGCCAGTATTTACAATGCTATGCCAAAAGAAGGCGTAATTAAATTAGTAGAATTCATGAAGAAATTTGAGGCTGAAAATCCGATTGCTTAAGGAGCCGAACATAATAAAAGGAGATTATGGAAATGTTTAAATACAACTGTTTGAATCCGATTGCACAAGTCGGACTGGAAAAATTCAGCAATTTATATGCGAAAACGGACGATATAAACGATGCGGATGGTATTTTGGTAAGAAGTGCTGTTATGCATGATATGGATTTTTCGGACAATTTGCTTGCAATAGCCAGAGCCGGCGCCGGTGTAAATAATATACCGCTTGAGAAGTGTGCCGAAAAAGGTATTGTTGTATTCAATACACCAGGTGCTAACGCAAACGGCGTAAAAGAACTTGTTATTGCAGGTATGCTGCTGGCATCCAGAGATATCATTGGTGGCATTAACTGGGTAATGGAAAATAAAGAAGATGAAAATATTGCAAAATCTGCTGAAAAAGCAAAGAAAAATTTTGCAGGTACTGAGATTCAGGATAAGAAATTAGGAATCATTGGGCTTGGTGCAATTGGTGTCAAGGTTGCGAATGTTGCAAGACACTTAGGAATGGAAGTATACGGATATGATCCTTATGTATCGGTTGATGCCGCATGGAACTTAAGCCGCGATGTGAAGCATGTTCTTAATGTAGATGAAATATATGAAAATTGTGATATCATTACACTTCATTTGCCACTGCTGGATTCTACAAAAGAAATGATCAATACGGAAACCATCAGTAAAATGAAAGATGGCGTAATTATTATTAATTTTGCAAGAGATTTACTTGCTGATGAAAAAGCCATTCTGGCAGGTATCAAATCAGGCAAGATCAAAAAATATATGACGGATTTCCCGAATAAGACAACAGTTGGGCAGGAAGGCTG
>JAEWWQ010000396.1 GCA_023458855.1 Bacillota bacterium | reverse complement strand
TTATCGTGGTAGGTAAGGTCTGTGATCTGTCGGAGGACTTCCACTGGGCAGAGGACAGGCCGTTAGGCGGAAGACAATTCCTGATTACCAGACCGGCAAGACAGAATTCGACACTTGCGAAGAGATTGCGTGCTCTTGGGGCACAGGTAATTGAAATGCCGACAATCACGATAGAAAAAAATGAAGACACCCGTTATTTACAATCATGTTGTGAGGAAATCGGAGACTATCCGGAGGAGTGGATGGTATTTACGAGTCCGTCTGGTGTAGCTGTTTTTTTTGAACAGCTGAGGAACATGAAATTTGATATACGCAGATTTTTTCAAGGAGCACATACGGTAAAGATAGCGGCTATTGGTTCGGCAACGGCAAGGGAGCTGGAACAGTATGGTTTCCAGCCGGATGTGATACCGGAAGAATACAGTGCCAAGGCCCTTTCACAGGAATTAGTGAAATCAGTAAATCAGAATGCGAGAATCAGTATATTTCGTGCCCGGGAAGGATCAGAATTGTTGATTCCGCCATTAGAGGAAGCTGGCATCGCCTGCCGGGATATTCAAATCTATGAGACTGTATACACACAAAATGACATATTGATGGAAAGCATAAGGGAGTTGTTTGCAAATCACGAAATAGACGCAGTTACATTTACAAGTGCCTCTACGGTAAAAGGCTTTGTACAGACAGTGAAAGAGATGCCGCTATATAAAGAAATCAATGCTGTTTGTATCGGAGAGCAGACGGCTAAGGAAGCTTCTAAATACGGAATGAAGATTCACATATCGAAGGAGTCTTCCATGGACAGTATAGTGGAACTGTTATTGCAGCAATATGCTATGTGCTAAGGAGTATACATGGGAAAGTACATTGTAAAAAGAATCCTGATGGGATTTGCCACGATATTTGTCTTGCTGTCAATCACTTTTTTTCTGACAAGACTGATGCCCGGGAATCCTTTCGTAAGTGAGAATGTAACAGAGAACGTGTTGCAGTCACTACAAAAAGAATATGGACTGGATCAACCAATCTGCCAACAATATGTAACTTATCTGAAACATTTATCCCAGGGTAGTCTGGGAGTTTCCTATAAAAAACCTGGCGTGTCTGTTAATGAGGTGATAAGGAGGGCGGTCCTGCCGACTTTCATGCTGGGCGGCATTGCATTTTTAGCAGCGTTTATGGGAGGAATAGGAATCGGGATATTGCAGGCTGTTACGAAAAAGAGAACATTGTCAGGAGTCCTGATAGCGGGAGAATGCATAGGAATGGGAATTCCGAATTTTGTTCTGGCATTACTGTTACTCTTACTGTTTGGCGTAAAGTTCCGCATTTTTCCTTCGGTAGGACTCGCAACACCGATGCATTATGTACTGCCAGTCATATCACTGGCAATATATCCTATGGTCACCATTGCCAGATTCGTCTGCCGTAATGTGAAGACAGAACTGCAACAGGAATATGTAGTATTTGCAGGGATGAAAGGCTTATCAAAGAGGCAGGTGCTCTGGAAGCATGTGCTGAAGAATGCATTGCCCTCCGTGCTTACCTATGTGGGACCCATGCTGGCTTTTTTATTGACCGGCAGCTTTGCGGTAGAGAGTATCTATACCATACCGGGGCTTGGAAGGGAATTTGTAAATGCAATTGCCAACAGAGATTATACTATGATTATGGGGCTTACAATTTTTATGGGAGTCCTGGTAATTGTGGTACAACTTGTAATGGATTTGTTATGTGCCATACTGGATCCCCGGATTCGGATATCATTACAGGAATAGGAAAACAGGAATGCATAAAGTGCAGACAAAAGAATTAAAAGTAAAAAAATTGAAAATCGTAACATGGAATGCGCAAAGTATTATTGGAATGATAATTTTAGGAATTATTCTTCTATTTGTTATTGCAGCTCCTTTTCTATCCCCTTTTACATATGAGATGCAGGACGTAAATGCAAAGAATCTTACATCCTCCTTTCTACACCCATTCGGTACGGATAAACTTGGAAGAGATCTCTTTGTGCGTGTCTGTATGGGTGCTGGAATCAGCCTTACGGTCGGAGTGGTAAGTACGGTAAGTAATCTCGTGATTGGAGTCCTCTATGGAGGTGCAGCAGGTTACCTTGGAAAAAAAGTGGACATGGTATTGATGCGGATCGCAGACATGATAAGTGCGATTCCCTCGCTTCTGTATATTATTCTGATCATGCTGGTGATGGGGTCCAATCTCAGCAGTATTATTGTGGGATTGTGCGTGTCCGGCTGGATCGGACTGGCACGTATTGTACGGACGGAGATCTTGCGCCTGAAGCAGACAGATTATTGTAATGCTGCAAAGATAAGTGGAGCCAGTGATATGCGCGTCCTGGTAAGACAATTGCTTCCGAATGCAATAAATCCGATTATTATTAATACGACTTTTATGATTCCGCAGGCAATTCTTACAGAAGGTTTTTTGAGCTTTGTAGGGGTTGGAATCTCAGCACCGCTTGCAAGCCTTGGTATCTTGATTCAGGATGCCAGAAGCCAGATACAGATATATCCTATGCAGATGATCTATCCGATGATAGTTTTGTGTGCAATAGTTTTTGCATTTTATATGATAGGAATAGGATTTGAAAATTGAGTATAGTAACCGTGGAAAATATGACAGTACAATTGTATAGCAAGGATAAGGCAGAATGGGAGGAAGTGCTGCATGGAATTTCATTTTCGGTAGAACCAGGAGAGATTCTGGGCATCGTGGGAGAATCCGGAGCCGGTAAAAGTGTCTGCATGAAGGCATTGAAAGGATTGATCTCTGATACCGCAGGATGTGTTACAGGCAGTATACAGGCTTCCCAAGAGCAGATAGCAATGATATTTCAGGATACATTCGGGTGTCTGAATCCAACCATGCGGATTGGCGAACAAATTGCGGAGACCGTTCAGATCCATGAGCGCTGTTCCAGAAGAGAGGCAAGGAAACAGGCAATCCGTTTGCTGGATATGGTCGGTATCAGCAACCCAGCGCTATGGATGAAGCAATATCCCATGGCCTGTTCAGGCGGTATGCGTCAGAGAGTGGTAATTGCGATTGCACTTGCATGTCGTCCCAAGCTATTGATTGCAGATGAGCCGACGACAGCCTTAGATGTAACCGTGCAGGCGCAGATCATTGATCTCCTTAAAAAAATAGTAAGGCAGCAGCACATGACTATGATTGTGGTAAGCCATGATATGGGCGTTATCGCATCGCTTTGCCATAGGGTTATTGTTATGGAGTCAGGCAGGATGATCGAGCAGGGGGAAGCAGAAGAAATATTCTGCCATGCAAAAGAAAACTATACCAGACAATTGATAAAAAACAGTAAATATCCTCTGATAGAAAAAGAAAAACCTGTACAGAGAAGAGAAATCCTAAAGATAGATTGTCTTAGCAAAACATTTGAAAGTAAGATTGATGCAGTAAGTAAGTTCAGTCTTGGAATTCGTGAAGGTGAGATCTATGGTCTGGTAGGGGAAAGTGGATGCGGGAAAAGTACCATAGCCAGGATGATTATGGGGCTTACACCACCAACAGAGGGAACCATTAGTTATGATGGTGTGCGAATTGATACCTTATATGGAAAAAAACGTCTCTCTTACAGTCGGAAAATGCAAATGGTATTTCAGGATCCATATAATTCATTAAATCCGAGACTGACAATAGCAGAAACGTTGCAGGAAACGATTTTTTATGTGGACAGATGCCAGGGCAGGAGACGTAAAAACAGTCAGCAAAGTCAACAACAAAGAGAATTACGATTAAAAGAAGCATTTCAGGCAGTCGGACTGGAAGAGTCTCTTTTTACCAGATATCCGGGAGAATTGTCCGGAGGGCAATGTCAAAGGGCGGGAATTGCGAGAGCACTTCTGTCAGATCCGGAATTTCTGATTTGTGATGAACCAACGACGGCATTGGATGCCACTGTACGACAACAGACAGTTGAATTATTATGTAAACTACAGGAACAGAGGAATCTGACTTATTTATTTATTGCACATGATTTGGAACTGGTGCAGCAGATCTGTGACCGGATCGGTGTGATGTATCTTGGAACCCTATTGGAAGAAGGAACTGTCATGGATATCTGCAGGGAACCCTGGCATCCCTATACAAAAGCATTATTAAGCGCGGCATTGGTTGCAGATTCTAATATAATAGCATTACCCGTTGGCAAAGGATGCCCCTATGCAGTACAATGTAGATATAAAGAGAATCGATGCGATAGTGAGAAGCCGGAACTATATGAGTGCGAAGGGCATAAAGTGGCATGTTTCCTGTATGACAATTAAATCATATTTTAAATTATTAAAGGAATAGGGTAAATGAGGGCATAATGAGAAAAACAGAATTTTTATCACTTAAAAAAATACTATCATTGGGGATGGCGATCATACTCGGAGGCAGCATATGTCTTACGGGATGTGAAACGTTAAAACAAACTGAGGCAGAAAAAAAATTAAAAGAAATTACGGTAGCGACCAATAGTGAGAGCGGTGGCCTGGACCCAAGTGGTATGATAGCAATTACATATCTGGCATATTCTGTGAGTGCGCTAGATGAATTGCTGACATTTGATGAAAACGGAGAAATTGATTACAGGGCAGCAACTTCCTATGATGTGAATGATGATGCGACAGTCTGGACATTTCATTTGCGAAAAGAAGCGAAATGGTCGGATGGAAGTCCGGTAACTGCAAAAGATTTTTTAAATACAATTACCCGTTCTTTAGATCCGAACTGCGGGAATGGATATTCCAATTATTTATTTCCCATCCAAAATGCGGAAGCCATCTATAATGGCGAGATGTCTATGGACCAATTAGGGGTGAAGGCAATCGATGATTATACACTGGAGTTTACATTGGGGACACCATGCGTGTATTTTCTGGACCTTTTAAGACTTCCGGTTTATACACCTTCCTGTGCGGCTTATGCTGATGGAGTAGACAGCGGTTGGGACAAGAATCCGAAGACGAGTCTGGCAAATGGGCCATTTTGTTTATCGGAGTATGTACCGGAACAGTATTTTGTATTAAAAAAGAATCCCTATTATTGGAATGCTGATGCAGTAAATCTGGATCAGATCACGTATCGCTTTTTTGATGATCAGCAATCCATGGCGACTGCGTATGCAACGGGTGAAGTAGATGTGGCACCATCGCTGCAGGCAAGTGTGATGGAAGAATACAAAGGAAAAGAAGATCTTGTAGTAACAAAGAATATTGCTACCAGATACATTTATCCGAATCTGAATGTGAAGCCGTTGGACGATGTGCGTGTAAGGAAAGCAATCAATCTGGCAATTGACCGGGATGAGTTATGTAAGATGGTGGGTGAAGATACAGAGAGTACGGTCAACTTTATTGCAAAGTATATGACAGATAAGGAGACGGGAGAATACTTTGTGGAGGAGGCTGCAAAACCATTTAAGGAGAATGTAGAAGAGGCCAGGGCTCTGCT
>JAEWWQ010000395.1 GCA_023458855.1 Bacillota bacterium | reverse complement strand
TCCGTATATTATGAGCATGACGATCGTTGGTTTTATATGGAAATTCATCTTTTCGCAGGGATTTGCCAAGTTATTTGAAATGACGGGAATGGAATTTCTGAATCTCAGCTGGCTGGGAGATCCAAATCTGGCGTTCTATTCGGTTGTATTTGTTGGTATCTGGCAGTCGGTCGGATTTTATGTGGTTTTATATATTGCAGGTCTGCAGGCAATCCCAAGTGATGTTCTTGAAGCGGCAACTGTGGATGGTGCAAATGGAAGTGAGAAATTTTTTAAAGTAACGCTTCCGCTGTTAGGACCTTCCATAACCACTTGTGTGTTTATGTCATTGACGAATTCACTCAAAGTATTTGATATTATCCTTGCATTGACAAAAGGAGGGCCGGGCGCATCCACATACAGTGTTACGCTGGATATTTATCGTGAGGCATTCCAGAATAATAATTACGGGCTGGGCTCCGCAAAATCTTTGATATTTTTCCTGATCATTCTGGTTCTGACCCAGTTGGTATTAAAGGGATTCCGGGGTAAGGAGGTTGCCATCTGATGACAAGAAAACAAAAAAAGAGAGTAAAGATGATACTGGGTGAAATCATCATGGTGCTGGTTGCCTTAGTATATATCTATCCGGTATTCTTAATGTTCATTAATTCTGTAAAACCATTCGGGGAGGTAGTCGCAGACGTCATTGCACTCCCTAAGGTACTGGAGTGGCAGAACTATAAAGATGTAATCGATAAAATGGATTATGGCAGACTATTTGGAAATAATGTAATTATTACAGCAGTAGGTATTCTGGGCATTGTTGGGTTTTCGTCTGTTACAGCTTATATTCTGGACAGAAGACCTGGAAAATACAGCCGTATTGCACACCTGATTATTATCACACCAATGCTGATTCCGTTCCAGACGATTATGATAACATTACTGAAAGTCATGAATGTAATTCATCTGTCCGGCAGCACATGGGGACTTGGTATTCAATATTGGGGCTTTGGCATTCCAATGGCGACATTTATTTATTGTAATTTTATGAAGACGATTCCAAAGGAACTTGACGAGAGTGCATTTATTGACGGAGCATCAACTGCAAAAACATTTACTGCAGTAATATTTCCATTATTAAAGTCAGTTACGGCAACCGTAATCGTATTAGATGTTATGTGGATATGGAATGATTTCTTACTGCCGTTATTAATGGTAAACAGTTCACCTAAGACAAAAACATTAGTATTGAGCGCATACACTTTTGTTGGGCAGTTCAATACACAATGGCATTATGCAATGACTGCCATGGTATTGGCAGTACTTCCATCCATTATTTTCTTCATCTTATTACAGAAGAATATTGTGGAAGGTGTAGTGGCAGGAGCTGTAAAAGGATAGGTATCAATCATGAATCAATGGCATCGCAGGTTTCTGATGATGCGGGTGATTCATGGTACAATAAAAAAGATACGAAAAGAAAAGGAGAGCAAGAACTATGAAAAAGAAATTAATTAGTATGTTACTGAGCGTAGCAATGATTTCCACTTTGCTGACAGGCTGTGGAAGTTCATCTTCGGGGGATGCGGCTACAGAAACAGAAGGAACCAGTGCAGCAGCGCAGGAAGGTACGGAAACAGCGGATGCAGCATCCGATGATGAAGCAGCAGAGATTTATATGTTTATATCAAGCCCGGAATATGCAGATGCGATTGGAGAGTTGATTGCGGCATACAAGGAAGTAAAACCAAATGTAACCATTAACTATGAAACGACCCAAAATGATTATCCTACCCTGTTAAAAGCAAAATTGAATTCCGGTGATTGTCCGGATATCTTCTCCTCTACTTCAGGAAAAGAAATTGGCACCTATCTGGATTATTCCTTTAACCTGGCAGATCAGCCATTGGCATCGGCAATGAGTGATTCTGTAAAATCAGTTATGATGTCCGGCGATGAAGTACACGGACTCAGCATCAAAGGAAACTATTTTGGTACTATCTATAATAAGGCAATTTTTGAAGAAGTAGGAATTGCGTCTTTCCCACAGACCATGTCCGAGCTGGAAGCAGCATGTGAGAAATTGTCAGCAGCGGGCTACACACCGTTTACAACAGGTTTTGCTGAGTGGTGGGTATACAAACATTGCTTCCAGACTTACCTGGATGCAGCAGGCGGAGATGATGTGGAAGGTCTTGTTAAGAAATTTGCATCTGGTGAAGCGCATATAAAAGATTATCCTGAAATCTATGATAATTTCTTCCAGTTAATTGATCTGGCTGTTAAATACGGTGATGCAAAACCATTGGAAACAGACCTTAGTGCAGAAGAAGCAGCATTTGCAACTGGAAAAGTAGCTATTATGCTTGGACAGGGCGCATGGGTCGAGGCTGATATTTTGAAAATCAATCCAGATATTCAGATTGGATTTGATGGATATCCTGTAAATGATGATCCGTCCTTCTGTAAGGTTATCGGTGGATCAGATCAGGCTCTTCGCGTAAATAAAGATTCCAAAGTCTTACAGCCAACGTTAGATTTCCTTAACTGGTGGTACACATCTGATTATGGCAAAGCCTGGTTCAAAGATGTTGCAGGTGTTATTCCTCCAATTAAAGATGCCCAGGCACCTGACTTTGAAGTAATCAAGCAGGGAAGTGCTTTAGAAAGTGAAGAAGGAACGGCTACTTTATCAGTCACCTATTCAACAGACAGCTTCCATCAGGCATTTGGCGAAATTATGCAGTCCTATGTTGCAGGTTCAATCGATAAAGATGCAGCATGTGAGCAAATTGAAGCAAAATGGGTTGAATTAGAAGGTGCAGAATAATCTCCCCCTTAATAATAGAGAGCAATAAAAAAAATCGCGTATACAGTAACAGGCGTATACGCGGTTTTTGTGTTGCGCGAAGAGAGAAACAAAGTTGTTGTCAGCTGCGATCCGTATCTTCGGATTCCTTATTTTCAGGAAAAATTGCAGCCATATTATTTTTGCCTGTAATAACGCCATATAACCAGATCCAGATCCATAACAGGATTGGAACAGATATAGTGGCAAACAGACATGCCTGGAACATACGTCCGGAATATGGTGAGTCAATAATGGCAAAAATAAAAGTTGCAATATAGAGCCCAACTAGTATAATAATGGCAATAACAGCTGATATTTGTTTGAGTTTTTTATTCATATGACATCCTCCGACAGGAATATATAGTCCAGTACTTTGATTATAGTAAGATGCGGAACGGAAGTCAAGCAAAGCTGCACAAGACAGGAACTACTGGAGGGGGAGAAAAATAATGAATATAGAGATTTTTAAGGCTTATCATGAGAATAAAGAAGAAATTACCTTAAATGATTATCTGGCAATAGAAAGAACACATTTATCGGTAGAAAGAACGCATTTATCCTACATGAGAACAGTAGTCAGTATGGTGGTCGCAGGAATCACCTTACTCAACCTGCTAAGTGGGTGGGAAGGATATGCCTGCGCGGGCATACTGGGCATATCTGCTGTTTATTTCTGGATTCGGGGCAGAAGAGTATGTAAAGCAGCAAATCATAATCTCAAATATTTTGAAGATGAAGACGATTGAGCATTAATAACTTCCGAATAAAAAATACTGTATGCAGTGAATGGTTTCCAATTTCACAGCATCATAATCCAAACTATCATTTCTGTTGAAAACAACTTCATGGCAATAAGATTCCACCATATTATAAAGAATATGAATTTTTTCGGCCAGATTAGTAGAAGTAATGCCCTCCTCAAGGCATACTTCTACTAATCTGGCTATAATTGCATTTTCAAACTGGCGGACGAGTCTGTTCACTTCGGGGTCCGAACTTGAAAGAGCCAGAAGTTCCTGGTGAGGCTTTTCGAATTGCATGTGATGTGCTACGAAGGTATCCAGTAAATGATTCAGGTTTTGTATTAATTCCGCGTCATTTTTATAATGCAACGGTTTAATGGAATCGATGATCTGATCCTGAATCTTCTTAAAAATCGTTTCTAATCCATAGATTAATATGTCATTCTTATCCTTGAAGTAACTATATATGATGCCGGTAGATACCTGTGCTGCTTTTGCGATGTCTGCGGTTGTAGTGTTATGGTATCCATTTTTGCAGATCAGTTCAATTCCGGCTTCCGTTATTCGTCTTTTTTTCTCAATAGAGCGTTTTTGCTGAGGTTCTCGTATCATGTCTGTGGCCATAGTTATCAATCCCATCATCTTTAAAATATTTGGTTTATTTATTCATTATAATTTGTATGGCGTGATAAGTCAATAAATATGAATGTGAACAATTATTCATATTACGTATTGACAAATTTGAGCCGAGAGTAAATAATGT
>JAEWWQ010000394.1 GCA_023458855.1 Bacillota bacterium | reverse complement strand
CTACTGTATCGTGAAGCGGCAGCGATTCTTTTTCCGCATAAAAAGATTCCTGTGGGGTAGCGATCACCTTTGGTTCAATGTATTCCTGTGTCAGCATTCCTGTTTTGTCCTTCTGGTAGCGGCGTTTTACTTCTGCCAAAGCACTTACCAGACGCTCTACCTCCTGCTTCCGGTCTCCGATGGACAAATACGCTAATATATTTCCGATATCCCCGAATTCAATCTGAATATCGTATTCGTCACGCAGAATATCATACACTTCGATTCCTGCCAGACCTATCTCCAGCGTATGAATGGACAATTTAGTCGGATCAAAATCAAAGATACTGTTGCCATTTACCAGTTCTCTGGAAAAAGCATAATATCCTCCGATTTTATTAATTTCCTCTCTGGCATATTCTCCCAGAGCTACTACCTTTTTAAACTCTTCTTTCCCTCTGAGTGCCAGATTCCTGCGAGAGATATCAAGGCTGGAAAGCAGCAGGTAGGAACCGCTGGTCGTCTGTGTCAGATTGATGATCTGTCTTACATGTCCTTCCTGCATACCCGGTCCAATCAGTAAGAAAGAACTTTGCGTAAGACTTCCTCCGGACTTATGCATACTGACTGCCGACATATCCGCTCCAGCCGCCATAGCAGTTACAGGCAGATTTTCCCCAAAGTAAAAATGGGTTCCATGCGCTTCATCCACCAGTACCTTCATTCCCTTTGCATGCGCTGATTGCACAATGGTCCTTAAATCAGAACATACACCATAATAAGTCGGATTATTGACAAAAATCGCAACTGCATCCGGATTTTCCGCAATTGCCTGTTCAACCTGCGATACTCTCATTCCTAAAGCAATTCCTAAATTATGCTCTACATCTGGGTTTACATAAATCGGATGTGCCCCGCATAACACCATGGCATTGATCACACTCCGGTGCACATTCCGCGGCAGTATAATCTTGTCTCCTTTTTTACAGCATGACAGTACCATTGCCTGTACTGCTGAAGTAGTTCCTCCCACCATCAGATATGCGTGGCTCGCACCAAAGGCTTCTGCCGCCAGCTCCTCTGCTTCTTTAATGACAGATACCGGATGACAGAGATTGTCTAATGGCTTCATGGAATTCACATCGATTCCTACGCATTTCTCCCCCAGTAAATTTACCAGTTCGGGATTTCCCCTGCCATGTTTATGACCCGGTACATCAAAAGGTACCACCCTCATCCTTCGAAAGCGTTCCAACGCCTCATAAATAGGCGCTTTTTCTTGTGATTTTGTTATCATATTAACTCCTGACTGTGCATAACGCACACTTATTATTGTTTCCTGAAACAACCAACAAATTCGCCTTATTAAAAAAAGCAAGTAACAAATGCTTACACATTTATTACTTGCTAAAAATTATCTTATATATTCACGCTAAGATCACTTGGGGTTTCCAAGATATTCTTATACACCTATGACAAAATAATACAAGGACGCAAAGATACAGATATTGGGTTTAGAGTCTATATAGCAAATATTTTACTTTTAATACTCTTATTGACCGTTTCACAAGTTGTGTGTAGCACATACACTCGGTTATAAAGTAACCAACTTATAAAATTTGAGCTTCTAACTCAATCAATAATGCAACGAACGTTGCTTAAAATATTTGCATGGAAACCCAAAATCTCTCCGTTCCATACAAGAGGTACTATACATTATTATATTTTGTTTTTCAAGTACTTTTTTATTTTTTTATTTTCCAATCCATTCCATTTTGTTACATCCATATGTACGGTACTTTTGCTTATGCCAAACTCTTTCGCTGTCTGTCTGACAGTAGCATTGTAATCAATAATATAATTGGCAATATCAATTGCTCTTTCTTCAATATAATCTTTCAAAAAATCCCCCTACAATACTTTTTTACATATTATGTTTTGGAAATGGTTTGTATGCTTTATTCTTTAAAAATTAGCTATCCTTTTACAGCCCCTGCCACAAGACTCTCCTGCACCTGATTACTCAGCACGAAGTAGATCAGGATAGTTGGCAGTGTAGCAATCACCATGCCTGCTCCGATGAGTCCCCAATCGGTAGAATATTGTCCTGCAAACGACATGATCCCAACCGGTAAGGTACGGTATTTGTCACTGTCTACTAATGTATTCGCAAACATTAATTCATTCCATGTGCCAAGAAAAGTAAAGATAGAGGCGGTTGCCAGTGCCGGTTTAATGATAGGAATGATAATTGTGGCAAAACAACGGAATACACCGCAGCCATCCATATATGCAGCCTCTTCCATTTCCTTAGGGATTCCTTTATAGAATCCGGATAGGATCATAATGCTCATTGGAATCGCAAATACAACATAAGGAATGAGCAATCCCAGATATCCTCCCTTTAATCCTAATTTATCTAACACTTGGAATAATGGAAGTAATGCGGCCTGCGTGGGAATCATAATTCCTAACGTAAAAATTGCAAATACAATCGCACGTAGTTTCCATTGCATTCTGGTGAGTGCATAAGCGGCCATTGCAGACAACAGACCTGCCACAAGCACTGTGACTGCCGAATAAAATACAGAATTCAGAAAATACCGGAAGATTCCGCCTGTTGTAAATGCCTGGATATAATTTTGAAATCTCCACTCCTGCGGTAAGCCAATTACATTCTGTCCAAATATCTCAATATTGCTCTTTAAGGAAAAAGTAATCAGCCAGTAAAGCGGGAATAGCTGTGTCATTGCAATCAATACCAATACGGTATAGGAAAATATCTTTTTAATTTTTGCTGCCATTTTCTTCTCCCTTCTATATTGCGGAAGCATTTTCTTCTGCTTTTTTGAATATTTTTGATATGATCATACTAAGCACAAGACACTCCACGACAATGAAGAATGCCTGAGCACTTCCGTAACCGTATAAGCCTTTTCGGAATAGATTATTATACATCAACGTTGCCGGTACTTCACTTGCATGATTCGGTCCCCCACCCGTCATAACATAGAT
>JAEWWQ010000393.1 GCA_023458855.1 Bacillota bacterium | reverse complement strand
ATTGCAACCACACTGAGTGGATATACGCCATATACGAAGAACACTTCACTTCCCAATTATGACATGATGAGAAGTCTGGTTGGGAAAATAGAAAAACCTGTCATAGCAGAAGGTGGAATATGGAGTACGGACGACTTTATCAGAACATTGAATACAGGAGTGTTCGCAGCAGTAGTAGGAACTGCAATAACAAGACCGAGAGAGATAACAAGACATTTTATTGATGCTGCTTTGAAATCGAATACAAATCTTGGGTTTACCAATAGTGGGCGCTATCAGGGAGATAATGATGGACCGGCATATGTGATCTATTCTAAAATCGGTTACAACAAGGCGTCCTTTGAGTTCAATATGAGTCAGATTGAGTTGAATATGAGGAGAAAGAGCGATCAGAAATGGACAAACAGTTATATTTTCCTTGGTGTGGATGTGTATGATGAGAAACAAGAATTTTTGAACTGCATTGATGCGGGCTTCTGTTATTCTGGGGATGTGCAGAATTGGCATCTTTTTTATAATCTTCTTAGAACAAATCAGCAGGCATCTTGGTTTGAATCAGCAATTGAATTAGACGGGACCCATGATTATACATTGATTTTAGACTGTTCCCATAAGGATAGTATGGCCAAATTAACGATTCTTGATAAAACGAACCACAACGAAATTGTTGATATGGCAGAGTTTGAAGTGATGTTTGCTAAAAAAGATGGAAGCAATCTCAGCATGTATCAGGATTATGCAATTGATTACCCTGATAATATCAAAAAAAATCAGACAGGGGTAAATTTTACGGAGGATTGGGAAGAAATTACACTATATAATACCGACGAGGGAATACACCTTAATAATATTGTGATTAGCAATGCAAAATTGTATTCACCTGATGGAGAATTCACGTGGACGGAAAAGCATACCAATGATTGCTTTATGTGGCCGAACACGCAATGCAGGAGAATCGATTATGCATGTACAAGAATTCGCCAACAGGTAAAAAATAGCGACTTGATTCTGGATCTGGATATAAATCGCCACGCATGAAGCTGGAAGAGGAGCCTTAGATGAAAATTAAGTATTTGGGCACTGCCGCAGCAGAAGGGTGGCCGGCATTATTTTGTGAATGTCAGGCTTGCCAAAAAGCGAAAAGACTGAAAGGCAGAAATATTAGAACCCGTTCTCAGGCAGTTATCGATGAAACCGTATTAGTGGATTTTCCACCGGATGTATATATGCATGTCTTGAATGAAAAACTGCAATTAAGTCAGATCAGCACATTACTGGTAACGCACTCCCATCAAGACCATTTTTATCCGCTTGATCTTATTTTAAAAGGAGAACCATACGCGCACAATCCAATGGGAAATAAACTGAACATATATGGAAACGGTACTGTCAGGGCTTTATATGAAAGAGCTTTAAGAGAGGAAGACGATACCAGCAATCTTGCTCAGATAGAACAGTATCATGAAATCCACTTGTGGGAGGAAGTGAATACCACAGATGGGTACCATATTACGGCACTTGCCGCTGCGCATAAAGAAAATGAAGACTGTCTCTTATATCTGGTGGAGAAAGAAGGAAAATGCCTGTTTTATGCAAATGATACGGGATGGTATCCGGAAAAGACCTGGGATAAATTAAAAGATAAACACATTGACCTTGTCAGCATGGATTGTACAAAAGGAAAAGGGTATTGTGAAAGTTGTCATATGGGAATTGATAATAACAGACAGGTTAAGAGAAAAATGTATCAGATGGGATGCGCAGATAAAAGAACAAAATTTGTAATTACCCATTTTTCCCATAATGCCAATCTTACTCAGGAAGATTTGGAATCAGAGGTAGAAAAAGATGGTTTTTTAGTTGCCTATGATGGATTCGAACTGGAACTGTGAAGCAGTATGGATTAAGAGAAAAAAATTACTTAACGTGAAAGTCCACTGATAAGGGTGAAAATATGAGATCTAAGAATGAAGCAAAGCAGAATATCATAAACAATTATGAGAATATGACACAGGTGGAGAGGAGTATTGCAGATTTTTTTATAAATAATGAGAAACTCATTGATTTTTCATCCAAAAATATTTCCCAAATATTGTATGTATCGGAAGCTACAATGTCCAGATTCGCAAAAAAATGCGGTTATAAGGGATATCGTGAACTTATTTATTCTTATGAAAAAGATTTAGAGGAAGAAATACAAGATCATGATATCAGTCTGTTAACAAGAAGAGTAAAGGGTAATTACAAGAAATTGTTGGATGAAAGTTTTGATATTCTGAAGGAAGATCAGATAAATCGTATTTCAGAACTACTGCATAATAAAAGCAGAGTATTTGTATATGGAATGGGTAGTTCGGGGTATGTGGCACAGGAGTTCCAACTACGATTCATGAGGCTCGGGTTGCATGTAGAAGCGGTAACAGATTCTCAAATGATTCAGATGAATGCGGCCCTGGCAGACGAAACAAGTCTGATCATTGCAATTTCATTAAGTGGAAAAACAAAAGAAGTAATGCAAGCAGTCAGAACCTCAAAGCAGAATCATGCAGGGGTAATTCTGATTACGGCTAATCATACCCTGAATGAGAAAAAATATTGTGACGAGATTCTATATGTTGCAATGGCAAAGAATCTGGATGGTGGAACTACCATCTCTCCGCAATTTCCGATCCTTATTATGATTGATATATTCTACAGTTATTATTTGGCAAATAATTCTTATTTTAAAGTACAAAAGTATAAGGAGACCTTAAGAGCCCTTCATGGTGGAAAACAGGACTATAAATGATATTAGAGAGGCGGAGCTGTCAGATGAAATTGATACCGGTTAATTGTACCCAGGATATAGTAAATATAATAAATGAAGCAAGACAGGTATTGGAAATAAGTCATAGTAACAAAGAATATAGAATCCATGCACAAGAGAGTTCAGAGAAGGGCTATTGCATCAGTATAAGTGACCAGGATGCCCACATTTACTATCATAGTAAAATAGATTTTTGCAGGGCACTATTTATGCTCTATAGTGCAAAAGAACCGGATAGTATCAAAGAACATAGGATGTTTGAAGAATTTGGAATTATGGTAGACGTTTCAAGAAACGCAGTATTAAGAACAGATACGGTAAAACAGCTGATTCGTTTACTGGCGCTCATGGGATATAGCTTTATCGGATTGTATATGGAGGATACCCTTCAAATAAAGGCGGAGCCCTATATTGGTTACATGAGAGGTGCACTTAAGGAGGAAGAAATCAAGGAACTTGACCGGTATGCAGCAATATTTGGAATGGAGTTGAGACCGTATATTCAGACACTTGCGCACTATAATCAGATTACGCGATATGAAGATTATCAATCCTGTATAGATGTGAATGATATATTGCTGGTAGGAGAGGAAAGGACATATGAATTCCTTGAGAAAGTGATAAAGACAGTTGCAGATAACTTTACCAGCAGGAAGATAAATATCGGAATGGATGAAGCCCATATGGTAGGATTGGGAAAGTATCTCGATAAGAACGGATATGAAAAACGATTTGACATTATGGAGAAGCATTTAAACAGAATTGTTGCAATCTGTAATAAATATGAATTAAAAGTCCAGATGTGGAGCGATATGTTTTTCAGACTGGCTTTTGGCGGTGAGTATTACGTACAGCACGATGCAAAGATCCCGGAAATAAAAATACCAAAAGAGGTAGAACTGGTCTATTGGGATTATTACTCCTGCGATCAGAAAAAATATGATGAAATGCTGAAACAACATTTGAAGATAACCGATAAGGTTAGCTTTGCTGGCGGAGCCTGGAAATGGACAGGCTTTGCGCCTCATAATGGATATAGTATTGCAGCGGGCAAAGCAGCACTTAGTGCCTGCAGAGAAAATAAAATTCAGTCTGTTGTCATTACAGCCTGGGGCGACAATGGAGCTGAAACCAGTATTTTTGCTATTTTGCCTACATTGTTCATGAATTCTGATTTTGCTTATTCGGAAACTATTCCGGAGGAGGGATTTGAACTGCTGACAGGAATATCGTTCACAGATTTTATGAAAATAGACAAAACCAATCCTTACACAGAGTATAAAGAGAAACATAATAATGCGAGTAAATACCTGCTTTATAATGATGCTTTGCTGGGAACGTTTGATTCTGTTACAAGTGAACAGCTTTCTGTGTATTATTACGAAACAGAAAAACAACTTCGGGTGCTGCAAAATCTAAGCCCATTTGCTTATTTATTTGAGACACAGGCAGAATTGTGCAGCGTACTAAAGAGAAAAGCCAATCTTGGGAACCAGGTAAAAGATGCTTATGAGAAAAAAGATATTGTGAAATTAAAAGAGATAGCGCTAAGTCAGATACCAGCGCTGTTAACGGATCTGGATCTTTTTTATCAAAAATTTAAGCAGCAGTGGATGAAGGAAAATAAATCCTTTGGATTTGAAGTACAGAGTATTCGTATTGGAGGATTAAAGCAGAGACTGACAGATATCAGGGAAGAACTGCTGGCTTATACCGAACGTAAAATTTTAAGGATAGAAGAGCTGGAGGAAAAGAGATATCCGTATCGTTATTCAGATGATAACACAATTGAAACATTAGACTATAACTTATGGAGCAATATTGTAACGCCCGCTGTTATGGGATAACTCGTTAACAAAGCGAAAAGCTTGTTAAAATATATTATAATCTGGGAGGATTAATCTATGAAGAGGTACATTAGTAAAGCACTTTGCCTGATGCTGGTAATCAGTACCATACTTACCGGCTGCGGTGCAGGAAGCAGCACTGCAGGAAATGCGGATTCCGCAAGTGCATCAGGGGAGAAAGTAACAGTTGAATTTTGGACTATATCCATGCAGCCAATGTTTACGGATCTGTTTAATGAGAAGTTTGAAGCGTATGAGAAAGAAAACCCGAATGTTACAATTAAATGGGTTGATTTGCCATATGAAGATATTCAGACAAAACTTGTAGCGGCTATTGCAGGAGGTACGGCTCCGGATGTTGTTAATTTAAATACACAAATGGCGTTATCGTTGGCCGGCAAAGACGCATTGGTTGATTTAAATCAGGAAGCAACAGAAGAGCAAAAGAGTATTTACATTGAGAGTCTCTATAACTCAGCTAAAATAGGTGATTCGGTATATGCATTTCCGTGGTATGCGGCGCCGGATATTTTGCTTTACAACACCGACTTATTAGAAAAAGCGGGAATTACGCAGATTCCCACTACTTATGATGAGGCAAATCAATATGCAACGCAGATGAAAGAAAAAACAGGCGCATATCTTTACACCCCTGCTGAATTCTTTAATCTTCTGTTTGAATATGGAATACCAGTATTAAATGAAGATAATACGGCGGCAGCCTTTAATACCCAGGCAAGCGTTGACTTATTAGATTCCTTCAAAGCATACACGGAAAAAGACATTTTACCGAAGACAAAATGGGGCAGCTGGGATGAAGAAATGAAATTATATGAGACTGGTAAATTAGCCATTCTCTCTACTTCCGGTTCAGCTTTAACACGAATTAAGGATGAAGCTCCTGATATTTACGCTGCTACCGCTGTAGGAAAGCCTCTTATGGGAAGTGCCGGTGTCAGCAGAAATGCATTAATGAATATGGTTGTTCCCACAGCAAGCAAAAATCATGAAGAAGCCATTAAATTTGCAGCTTATATGACAAATGATGAAAATCAGTTGGCAATTGATAAAATGGATGTAATTTTTCCATCTACAGTAGAAGCCACAAAAGATCCTTATTTTACATCAGATAAAGAGTCTATTGAAGGACAGGCAAGAGCCATGTCTGTGGCAGTAAGTGAGACTTCTGAAGATTATTCGTTAGGTGTTGAAAACCAAAATGATATTCAGACAGCAGTCAATAAAGCATTTGAGGCGGCAATTACAAGCGACAAGGATACAAAAGAATCATTGAACAATGCGGAAGAAGCAGTGAATCAGATATTGAAATAAATGAATTGCCATCCCGGCTTCGTGCATTTGCATGGAGCCGGATAATATGTAGCAAGTGGGTTGGCTTATCGATTCATTTTGTGCTGGGAGGTACCTATGAAAATAAAAACGAAACAAAATATTAAGGCTTATTTATTTATGGCCCCTGCATTGCTTATTTTAACGGTATTTGTCATAACGCCCATTGTAGGGAGTTTTCCGTTGATGTTTTATGATTATTCTGTAGTCGGAAGAACCAGGTTTATT
>JAEWWQ010000392.1 GCA_023458855.1 Bacillota bacterium | reverse complement strand
GGCCTGCAATGCTATTATGGAATTGATTTCGGTCCAATCAAAGGAAAAAAGAAGGGGTGTCAATATATTAGGAGATTTCAATCTTGCGGGTGAGATGTGGATCATTAAGGACTATTTAAATAAAATTGGTGTTCCGGTCATTTCCACGATTACAGGAGATGCGACCTATGAAAGCTTATTGGAAGCGCCGTCTGCTTCCTTAAATATTGTACAATGTGCCGGCTCAAGTACCTACTTAGCGAACCGGATGGAAGAAGAAATGGGAATTCCGTTTATCAAAGTAAGCTTCTTTGGGATTGAAGATACAACAAGCTCGCTGATTCGTATTGCCGAAGCGTTACGGGATGAAGAGGCAAGACAAAAAGCAATTACTTTTACAACTCAGGAAACTATAAGATTACAGGATTTTCTTACTAAATACAGAAGAAATCTGGAAGGAAAAAGAGCTGCTATCTATGTAGGTGGTGGTTTTAAAGCAATTTCCCTGATACGGCAATTTCGCTCTATGGGAATGGAAACCGTAGTCGTTGGTACCCAGACAGGGAAAAAAGACGATTATGAAATGATAGAGAGCTTAGTCAACAAAGATACCGTCATACTTGATGATGCCAATCCGGCAGAATTAGAAAAATTTATGAAGGAAAAGAAAGCAGATATCTTAGTTGGCGGAGTAAAGGAAAGACCACTGGCATATAAACTGGGAATCGCATTTTGCGATCATAATCATGAAAGAAAGCATCCGTTAAGCGGCTTTGATGGAGTTGTTAATTTTACCAAAGAAATTAACAGCAGTATTAACAATCCCGTTTGGAAATATATGGAGGGAAGCATATGAGAGGTACCTTAGTAAATTTAAATGTAAATCCTTGTAAGATGTGTATGCCGATGGGAACTGCCACGGCTCTGTACGGCATTTCGAAATGTATGACAATCCTTCATGGCTCACAAGGGTGCAGTACCTATATCAGAAGACATATGGCAACCCATTATAATGAGCCGGTGGATATTGCCTCCTCCTCCTTAACTGAGGAGGGAACGGTGTATGGAGGTGAGAAAAATCTCCTGACAGGTCTTAAGAATTTAATCAAGCTATACGAACCGGAAGTAATCGGAGTGGCGACTACCTGCCTTGCAGAAACAATAGGTGAAGATATTGGGAGAATCATTGAGAAATTTTATATGGAAAATCCGGAGTATAAAAATATTAAAATTATTCCGATTACATCGGCCGGTTACGCAGGAACGCAATTTGAAGGCTATAGGAAGGCCTTATATGAAATCGTAAGAAATGTAGAAATGGATACGACGAAACATGAAAAAGTAAATATTGTAACCAGCATATTGTCTCCTGCTGATACCAGATATTTAAAGGAGCTGTTGGAGGAATTTTCTATTGATTATATTTTATTACCGGATTTATCGGATACTTTGGATGGGGTACATAAAACGCATTACGAAAGACTGCCGGATGGGGGAACTCGTATCGAAGATATCCGTAAGATGGCAGGTGCAAGAATTACCCTGGAACTGTCAGGCTTTACCGGAGATAATTCTTCGGCAGCAGAATTTTTATATGAAGCTTACGGTGTTCCTTATAAAAAGTGCGCACTTCCGGTCTGTCTGCGGGATATGGATAAATTCATAAAAATTCTTTCAGATATCTCGGAAAAACCAATTCCGGAAAAAATTAAAAAACAGCGTGGCCGATTCCTGGATGCCATGGTGGATGCGCATAAATATAACGGGGAAGCAAGAGCTGCCATTTATGGAGAACCGGATTTTGTCTACAGTACGGTACGTTTATGTGTAGAAAATGGAATTATGCCAATGCTTGTGGCTACTGGTTCGAAATGTAAGGAACTGGAAGAAATGCTTACGGGAGAGATACAGGAGGTAGCAGATTCCTATTTTATTGACCACTTTGAAATATTAGATGACATCGATTTTCAGACCATAGAAGAAAAGGCAAGAGATTTAGAAATCAATATATTCATTGGCAATTCAGACGGAAGAAGAATGGCAGAAAAATCAGGCATAGAGCTCGTTCGAAGAAGCTTTCCGATTCATGACAGAGTAGGGGGGCAAAGACTTCGCATGTTAGGCTATGAAGGGTCACTTACCTTTTTAGATGACATTGCCAATGTAATGCTGGCAAAGAAGGAAACCAGCTTTCGAGAAGATCTGTATCACAAATATTACAAAGGAGAAGCTGTATCAATGGTTGAAAATTCAAAAAAAACAATTGCAGAAAAAACTGCTACGCACCCGTGTTTTAACTGCGGCGCCCATGAGTATGCCAGAATGCATTTACCCATAGCACCAAAGTGCAACATAAGCTGCAACTATTGTGTTCGTAAATTCGATTGTCCAAATGAGAGCAGACCGGGAGTAACGAAAAACGTATTAAAGCCGCTGGAAGCCTTTGAAAAATATATGGAAGTGAAGAGAAAAGTTCCAAAGCTTTCGGTAGTAGGCATTGCAGGACCGGGAGATGCGCTAGCCAATTTCGAAGAAACGAAAAAGACCCTGGAATTAATCAGAGAGCAGGATAAAGAGGTAACCTTCTGTTTATCCACCAACGGACTTATGCTTCCGCGCTATGCCAATGAATTAATACGGCTGGGAGTCTCCCATGTCACGGTGACCATGAATGCCATTGACCCTGAAATCGGAGCCAAGATATATAAATATGTCGATTATATGGGTGTAAGGTATTATGGTGAGACGGCAGCAGCTATACTTTTAGCCAATCAGCTGACCGGAATACAGCTCCTTACATCACAGGGAATCGTATGTAAAGTGAACATTGTTATGTTAAAAGGTATTAATGACCGGCATATTCCGGAAGTGGTTAAGAAGGTAAAGGAATTAGAGGGAACCATTACGAATATAATGCAATTGATTCCAGTTTCGGGAAGTGTATTTGAGAACCTGCCGCTGGTAAGCAACAAAGAAATTATGAAGATGAGGAAAGACTGCGGCGAGACCATGAAGCAGATGTATCATTGTAAGCAATGCCGTGCAGATGCGATTGGTACCTTGGAAAATGACCGTTCTATTGAGTTCAATGCCTGCCATAAGGAAGAAAATCCAGAAGATACTGCTAAAGAGAAAGAAAATCCTGCACTTCAGAAATTTCAGGTTGCCGTGGCAACAAAAAGCGGTATGATTGTCGACCAACACTTTGGACAGATATCTGAATTGTATGTATACCAATACAGCAATGGTGTTGCAAAGTTTATGGAAAAGAGAGCCATAGATAAATATTGTGATGGAAAGCTGGAATGTGATGAAAAAGAAGATAAGATTTCTATGATCATTAATACCATTGCAGACTGCGATGCCGTGATTGCAATGAGAATAGGAGATTCTCCTAAAATGAAGTTAAAGCAAAAGGGGATCAAGGTATTTACAACTTACGATAAAATAGAAGATTCGGTCAAAAAAATAGCAGCTGAGATGTCAGCGATATAAAGAGGAGGAAGAAAATGGTCAGTCCAAAGTATCACGTATTTGTCTGTACGAGCTGCAGAATTAACGGTCAGCAAAAAGGGTTCTGTCATTCAAAGGGCTCGGTCGATCTTGTGCAAAGATTTATGGAGGAGATTGATGACAGAGATCTGTCCAGTGAAGTAATGATTACCAATACAGGGTGTTTCGGTATCTGTGATAAAGGTCCCATCGTTGTCGTATATCCGGAAGGCGTCTGGTATGGTAATGTAACAGGGGAGGATGTAGAAACAATCGTGGAACAGCACTTTGAAGGTGGTTCTATTGTACAGTCACTTGTGATCTATGCGAGCAACGAGCCAAATGCAAGCTAGCCATTTGGCGACTGCCGCGATAACTATCGAAACTCGCAAAGCGAGTTTCTCATAGTCTAAGAAGGAAGCAAGGCAGGAGGGGAGGTTTTTGCATGATTCAAATAATGGATAATACGTTAACTGCTTTCGATCATTGTCTGCCTTCCAAAGAAGATTTATATGAATTTAGTAATATGCTTTTTTCGATTGGTGTAGATATCGTTGAATTATCGGTCGACGCATATGAGAGAATGGAAACACTGCCTGAGAACGGAAAATTTGCTCTTAATATAGAATATATGGAAGTGATTGATAGGTATCCTGGGTTTTACCGCTATATCTGTCATCAGGATAAAAGCAACGAAAAAGTAATAAACCAGATACAGTTAAACGATGCAAGAGAAATTATTAAGTTAAGGGCACTTCATGAGTGCAAAGAACTTCGAATCGTTGGATTAGATGATTTGATATGTGGCTCCTATGACAAAACGATGAAAGAAATAAAAAACAGTTTACCCAAAAGCAGAATTTATTTTTGTCCGGAAAATAATTATGGCTGTGCAGGTGCACTTGCTGTTCAATGGATCTTGATGGATGGTCATAACATTACAACAAGCTTTGCCGGATATAAAAATAATGCAGCAACGGAAGAGGTCATTATGGCACTTCGACTGGCGGTGCGCCATAAGCCAAACCGGGATTTATCAGAATTGCCCCGTTTAATGAGACTATTCGAGAAAATAACGAATAGTAAAGTCGGAAATAAAAAACCAGTGATCGGAAAAAATATATTTAAAGTAGAGGCAGGTATCCATGCAGATGGAATCAGCAAGAATCCCCTGACTTATGAAGCGTATGATCCAAAATGTGTGGGAGGAAAATCCGAATTAGTCATAGGAAAACATTCCGGATTAAAGGCAATTAAATGTAAAATGCAAGAATTGAAAATGCCGCTGCCAATGGATATGGTAATCGAGAAAATATTATATATGGTGAAAGAAACATGCACGGAAAATAGAGCCAGTTTGAGTGACGGGGATTTTGAAAAACTTGCCATTGAGGTGATTGCCAATGAAAGAAATCAAATATATAGTTGACACAACATTACGGGATGGAGAACAAAGTCCGGGTATTGTTCTGCGTACGGAAGACAAGGTTAAAATTGCAAAATGTCTGGATCAAATTGGCGTTTATGAGATAGAGGCAGGAGTGCCTTGTCTTAGTCCGGTCGAAGAAGAGGGAATCAGCAGGATAATAGAAAATACAACAAATGCTAAAATATCCGTTTGGAGCCGTATGAATGCTGAAGATGTAAAAAAATCCATTGTCTGTAGACCAGATATTGTTCATATTGGAATGCCGGTATCCTATATTCAGATATATAGTAAATTAAAGAAGAATAAAGTATGGGTACAAAAAACAATACTGGAATGTGTAGCAGTTGCAAGAAGCCAGAATGTTGATGTGACCGTTGGATTAGAAGATGCATCCAGATCCGATATTGGATTTTTATTAAGTCTGATCAGGGAACTTAGTAAAGAAGGAGTCAAAACAATACGTCTGGCAGA
>JAEWWQ010000391.1 GCA_023458855.1 Bacillota bacterium | reverse complement strand
AATTGACATGGCACGTTTCATATGCTGAATTGCCTGCTCATAGTTCTTTGCTTTTGCATATTGAATGGCCTTATTAATCTGAAAATTATATGAATTATATTGATATGTAGAAATTCCTGCAAAAACGGAAAGAAGAATGAACAACGCCGGAAGTATCACTCCGATTATCGAAAAATATTTCCCGCTCCTTATTTTCTGATACAACACCTTAGGGCCCATATTCTCTTTGCTTTGATCCGCTTTATCCTGAATCACTATTTCTTCCGCAAGTCCGGATAATGTTTCATGAATTTCAAGTTCAAATTCAGGATCAAAATCTGGAACAATCTGAATCTCATTTCCGCATTCTTCACAATACAGTTGGCCGTCTTTCAATTCTTTTCCGCATTTGGGACACTTCATACCATTTACTCCATCTATAATTTTTCAATCTGCCCGATTCTACTATGGCAAATTGACAGATTCCACACAATTATGCATTAACATTGCAATCGTCATCGGTCCGACCCCTCCCGGAACCGGCGTTATTGCACTGCAAATTGGTGCTACATCATCATAATCAACATCACCGCACAGTTTATTGCCTTCACTTCTATGGATACCGACATCAATGACAACTGCTCCCTCTTTGACATATTCTCTTGTAATCATCTTAGGCTTTCCAATCGCTGCCACCAGAATATCTGCTCTCTTGCATATTTCTTTCAAGTTTTTTGTTTTGGAATGTGTAATTGTAACTGTGCCATTTTCTCGAAGCAGCAAAATCCCCATCGGTTTCCCTACAATATTGCTTCTGCCGATAACTACACACTCTTTTCCGGCAATTTCTATTCCGGAGCGCTTACATAATTGGATGATTCCGGCTGGTGTGCAGGATATAAAACCGGGTTGTCCGATGCATAATGCACCAACACTTTGTGGGTGGAACCCATCTACATCCTTTTTAGGATCAATTGCCCTTATCACTTTATCTTCATCAATATGTGTTGGCAACGGAAGCTGTACCAGAATTCCATTTACATCCGTTCTCCCATTCAGTTCGGAAATAATATCCAGCAATGTTTCTTCTGTCGTATTATCTTCTAATTCATAGGATAAAGAACGTACTCCGATAAATTCACATGCCTTCTTTTTATTATTTACATAAACGCTGGAGGCAGGGTCTTGTCCTACCTGAATAACAGCCAGTGAAATCTCTTTTCCCTCTCTTTTTAATGCTGCTACCCTTATTTTTAATTCTTCTTTTATCTGTGTAGATATTGCTTTTCCATCTATTATCTGTGTCATATACGCTCCTATCTAAGATTCTCTTTAAAACAATCCTGTAATTACGCCTTCCTCATTCACATCAATACTATTTGCTGCAGGTACTTTCGGTAATCCCGGCATCGTCATAACTGCTCCGGTCAGGACCACAACAAATCCTGCTCCTGCTGATACATAGGCTTCTCTGACAGTAATCTCAAAGTCCTCCGGCCTGCCAAGAAGTGCCGGATCATCTGATAACGAATACTGCGTTTTTGCCATGCAGACCGGAAGATTTCCAAATCCCAGTTCTTCGAGCTTAGATAATTGTTTATTTGCTGTTGGAGCAAACTGCACTCCTTTTGCACCATAAATTTCTTTTGCAACAATTCGGATTTTTTCTTTTAAAGGTAATTCATCTTTATATAATACTTCAAATTCGCTTTTCTTTGTGTCCAATGTATGAAGTACAGCATTTGCAAGTTCAATACCGCCTTCTCCTCCTTTTTCCCAGACTTCGGAGATAGCAAAATCACAATTATTCTTTTCACAGAATTCCTTAACAAATGCTATTTCATCCTTTGTATCAGTGATAAAAGAATTCAAAGTTACAATAACCGGTACCTTATATTTTTGGAGATTTTCAACATGTTTTTCCAGATTTACAATACCTTTTCTTAAAGCTTCCAAATTTTCCTGATTCAAGTCCGCCTTTGCTATACCGCCATTATACTTTAATGCACGAACAGTAGCAACCAATACTACGGCATCCGGACGAAGTCCTGTCATGCGGCACTTGATATCAAAGAATTTCTCTGCTCCAAGATCCGCACCAAAACCAGCTTCTGTTATCACATAATCCGCCATTTTCAATGCTGTCTGGGTTGCTCTGACACTATTACATCCATGCGCAATATTTGCAAATGGCCCACCGTGCACAAGTGCCGGTGTATATTCTAAAGTCTGAATAATATTTGGCTTGATTGCATCTTTTAATAATGCCGCCATAGAACCGACTGCCTTTAATTCAGATGCGGTAACCGGTTTTCCTTCATAATTATAGGCTACCACCATTCTTCCAAGTCTTTCCTTTAAGTCATTCATATCTTTAGCAAGACATAGTACAGCCATAATCTCAGATGCTACTGTAATTACAAAATGATCTTCTCTTACCACTCCATCCGTTTTACTGCCAAGTCCTACTACGATATTGCGAAGTACTCTGTCATTCATATCCAGACATCTTTTCCACACAACTTGTCTCGTATCAATTTGTAAAGCATTTCCCTGCTGAATATGATTATCTAATAATGCAGCCAGTAAATTATTCGCTGATGTTATTGCATGAAAATCACCTGTGAAGTGCAGATTCAAATCCTCCATCGGAACAACCTGTGCATATCCGCCTCCTGCTGCGCCGCCTTTTATACCAAAGCAAGGCCCTAAAGAAGGCTCTCGCAATGCTATAATTGCTTTTTTTCCAAGTTTACCAAAAGCCTCTCCCAGTCCTACACTTGTCGTGGTCTTTCCCTCCCCTGCAGGTGTCGGATTAATCGCGGTCACCAGAATTAATTTCCCATTTTCATTCTGGCTGACCCTTTGCATGCATTCGTCAGAAAGCTTGGCCTTATATTTCCCATACATCTCCAATTCATCCGAATGAATACCAATACGTTCTGCAATTTCTGTAATTGGCTTCATAACTGCTTCCTGTGCAATCTGAATATCTGTTTTCATAATGTATCCTCCTCATTGTGCCTGGTAATAGGAACTAAACCGATTCCTCAATATAACTTTCAAATTGTTCCAAACTCATCAATACTTTTCTTGGCTTGGTGCCTTCTTCTTCTCCTACAACGCCTGCATCTGCCAACTGATCCATAATTCTGGCAGCTCTGTTGAATCCTATCTTGAATACCCTTTGCAGCATTCCAATGGAGGCCTTTTCCTTCTCAATAATGAATCTGCCTGCTTCCACAAAGTAGGCATCTCTTTCATCTGCGGCTCCTGCACCCGGACTTCCGGCAGCCGAAGTATCTATACTTGCTATTTTTTCTTCTATATCCTCACTGTATACATTACCAATTGCCTGATTCTTTAGAAAATCAACTACGTCAGATACTTCCCTGTCAGAAACAAAGGCACCCTGAATACGTGCGGGTTTTGTATATCCCTGAGGATAAAATAACATATCACCTTTACCGAGTAACTTTTCGGCACCGTTCATATCCAGAATCGTTCTGGAATCTACACCACTGGATACCGCAAATGCCACACGGCTTGGCATATTTGCCTTGATCAGACCGGTAATAACATCCACTGAAGGTCTTTGGGTCGCAATAATCAAATGGATACCAGCCGCCCTTGCAAGCTGTGCCAGGCGGCAGATGGATTCTTCCACCTCCCCAGGGGCAACCATCATAAGGTCTGCAAGTTCGTCTACAATAATTACAATCTGAGGCATCTTTGAAGGTACATCTGCCTCACCTTTTTTTATCATGTTCTCGACCATTTTATTATAGCCTTTTAAATCACGTACGTTGTAATCCGCGAACTTCTTATAACGGTCTGTCATTTCTGCTACCCCCCAATGAAGCGCTGCCGCAGCTTTTTTGGGATCAGTAACAACCGGAATCAGTAAATGCGGAATTCCATTGTATACACTTAATTCAACCACTTTCGGATCGACCATAATCATCTTTACATCATCCGGATGTGATTTATATAAAATACTCATAATCAAAGTGTTAATGCATACTGATTTACCTGACCCCGTCGAACCCGCTATTAACATATGCGGCATTTTGGCAATGTCTGATACAATCGTCTGCCCCCCAATATCCTTTCCGACCGCAAATGCAATGTTGGATTGGAACGATTTAAATTCTGTTGAGTCCAGCAAATCACGCAAAGCCACCATGCTGTTTTCTTTATTGGGTACTTCAATACCAATTGCTGCTTTTCCTGGAATCGGTGCTTCAATACGAATATCTGTTGCTGCCAGATTCAGTTTGATATCATCTGTCAGGCCTACAATTTTACTTACCTTCACACCCTGTTCTGGCTGTAATTCATAGCGCGTAACAGAAGGTCCCTGGCTGATATCCGTGATTGTCACTTTAACGCCAAAGGTATGCAATGTCTGCTGCAACCGCATTGCAGTCTCTTTTAGCTGCTTTGCAGAATCCCCCGTTTTGTGCTCTCCCTGTTTCAGCAAAGATATCGGTGGAAAAATATATTTTTTTGGGATTTTCTTTTCCATTTTATGTATATCATCTGCAATCAGAGCTTCCTCCGGCTTTAATTCCGGATTTTTCACTTTTTTTGCGACCGGACGTTCCTTCGATGAAGGACCCCTGTCTTTCTCTTCCTCTTTCAGCTGTGGTTTGATAAATAGGGAATCTTCCTGCTGCATTGATTCTGAATAGATTTCTTTCCGGTCGGTTCTCTCAAGTGGTAGTAATTCCCTTGGGATAGCACCCTCTGGTTCCGGACTCATGATCGCATGCGGCATACTTATCACATGGTCTTCTGTTTCCGCTTCTTTCTCGTGATAAATTCCACTGATATGTATTTTGTCAAAATCAAATGTATCTTCTTTGGGAATTATTCTCTCTTCCGGGATACTTTGCGCACTTTCTTCCTTTTCTTCTGTAACAGGAAGGATAACTTCATGCATATCCTCTTTTGGGGTTGACTTTTCGCTCTTTTTATCCAATGTCGTATCCATCATAACACCGGACACTTTATTATCCATTCGGAGTAAACGTTCCTGTTCTTCTTTTTCCCGTCTGATTTCTCTTTCTTCCTGACGTTGGATTGCAATCTGTCTTTTTCTCTCTACATCTTCCCGCGCTGATTCATATACCTTCTGACTACCCCTTTTCACGCTGCCAAGAAATGATTTCTCTGTTATTGCAACAACACAGACAATACCAAGTACTGTTATTACAAGTATCGTTCCAACGAGATCCAGAAAATGAACCATTGCATATGCAATTGATCCGCAGATCACACCGCCACCGTTTCTGTCAGCACTGCTTGCCTGATAAATGGTTGCTATATTATATGTACCGTCAGCGGTATTCAAACTACCGCTGAATAATTCACATATGACTCCGGTTATTAAGAATAAAATAATACCGGCAATCAGTTTCATCGATGCAAAATAGTTTCCTCTGTTCGATATGGCAAAAGCGACTGCTATAAATACTAAAACCGGTAAAATATAAGCAGGCAATCCAAAAATGCCAAACATAATACTTCTGATTATATTTCCAAAAGATCCGACCAATCCGAAATTACATAAAAAAAGCAAAATTGCCATTGCCAGAATGACAATTAGTGTAATTTCGTTTTGAATCTCTCCGTTTATTTCTCTTGCTTTGTTATTCTTTTTACTGCTTCCTCTTCGTCCCTGAGTCTTTTTTTTAGGTCCAGGCTTTCTTCCCGAACGTGTTGCCATGCTTTCTACCCCCATTGCTTTTCATTCTTCGGATAGTCATAATAAATTAGTATACCATTGAAATTTAAAAATGTCATCCTCTTAGTTTTCAATCCGTGTTTTCATTCTGAATCGCAATTAATTCATGAAGTCTCCTGATTGCCTCTTTCATGCCACCGACATGAGTTATGATTCCCTCTTTTACGGCATCTTCTCCGATTAGTATGCTGCCAACGTCCTTACTTAAGACTTCCGTTTCCATCATCAGCTCCTCGAATCTGTCAGGGCTGATCTTAGAGTGTCCGCATACAAAATTCTTAATTCTATTCTGCATCTGTCTGAAATAGGCAAAGGTCTGCGGTGCTCCTATTACGGTCCCGCTCATACGTACCGGATGAATCACCATCGTTCCCGACGGAACGATAAAAGATTCTGTCGTGCTGACTGCAATTGGTCCCCCTATAGAATGGCTTCCTCCTAAAACAAGTGATACTGTCGGTTTACTTAAGGATGCAATCATTTCGGCAATAGCCAACCCTGCCTCCACATCTCCCCCCATCGTATTCAGCAAAATCAATACCCCGTCGATTTCATTACTGTCTTCTATTGTAGCAAGCTGCGGTAATACAAGCTCATATTTTGTAACTTTAGAATTTCCACCGAGGTTTTCATGACCTTCTATTTCACCGATAATCGTAAGTAAATGAATTTTATGATTTTCTCTATTCTGATCCAGGGTTGCTTGTCCTGTTTCTTCAATCCGCTCATCCCGGTGTTCCTCATGTGTAATCTTTTCGTCTTTCTTTTTTTCCTCTTTTCTTCCCTTATCACCTTTATTTTCCATATATTATCACTCCTGATTCGTTAACATATATTATAATTTTTTTCTTATACTCAAAAAGGAACCCATTTTGAGTTCCTTTTTATCATATGTCAAAATATGAAAAATATACTTTATTCAATATCAAAATTATCATTTTCCTGAATCACTTCAATATCGTAATGCATCATACTCTCATCCGGCAAAAAGGCATAATTCATTTCCTTTCTTTCATGTTGTTTTGGCAAAGGCAGCGGATTGGGAATCAGATTTGGCTTTCCCTGTAAATCATTCTGCCTTTTATCATTTTTAATACTCAGATTCGATAATAAAATAATATCTGTTTTATTTTCTGTTCTCTTCCCATATCTGATACAAAAACTTTTTAAAGAAGCTGATGCAATAAATATCCATGCCGATTCCAGAAGTATTTGATAATCAATATCAGTTTTAAAAAATATATTTATGCAGACGGCAGCTGCCAGCATGATGATGTACATTATATTCTCGTCATGATCTGCCTGCCAGTAACGAACACACCATATTCCTGCAACAAGAATGATAATAATCGATACTTCTAATATTGCAGAAGGAAAAATATATGTATTATGTATCGTGAATGCCAGCCATGGTTCTATATACTGCTCTGCCACTCGCAGAAATGATTCCTTACAGATAATTGTTTCTATCTCAAATAATGCAGCCACTCCGCCAATTGAACCAAGTATATAATAAACTGTCTGCAACATTGGTTTAAGCACTGATTTCGAAGTATTCCTGTTACTGATATAAATTCCGCTTATTGTCATTATGAATAAGGCCAGTCCGGTCAAATCGATGTAAATGATTGCAGCCGTTGAAAATCCAGCCATAAAAAATACGATGGTATCAAGTACTTTGGTTGTCTGATTCCCATTCATGTATTTCCATAAAAGGCTGCTCATCCAAAATCCTAACATAAAAACGCAGAACAACAAATTTTCAGGTGATAATGGCAACATGGAATTTAAATAAGTCTCTGAAACTGCCAATACGAAGGCTGCAACAAATGCGGTCACCTTTCCGCTAATGCCCCGAATTGTAAAATAAACTAATAACAGGGTAATACATTGCAATACCATCTGAAAAAGAATACATATACTTATTTTATTTCCCAGCAATGCAAGTAAAAAAGACAAAATAGATACGTATATAACAGCAGAATGATTTGTGGTAGCAAACAATAACTTATCTGTTCCTACAGAAGCTGTCTGGAAGTAAATACTATCTGCCTGATTTCCATCAATGGTGCCAAGGTAATACATTCTGCTTAGAATAGCAACAGACAACAACAGCAGGACTGCGATAATTTCTAAAATAACACTTTTTTTTCCAGTCAGGACCATTTTTTTCTGTATATTGACTGCTACCATTCTGGCAACCGCCAATACACATATCACAGCTACCACTATGCATCCTGAAATCAGTCCCTCCATGACCCACGAACTTTGCGGTATTACGGTTATCATTGCACCTATTGTTTGTCCGATTGCACCTACAACTAAAACCGTGAAGAGAAACCAGGCAGCTATTCCCAATATGCTTTTCTTTCGTTTCATAAAATCCCCTTAGTGTCAGTAACACATACCCTCTGTAACCTTCTTATTGAATGGTATCCAATGCCTGTTCCAGATCTGCAATAATGTCCTTACTGTTCTCAATACCAACTGAAAATCGAATCAAGTCCGGTGCCACCCCTGCTTCAATTAATTGTTCGTCTGACATCTGGCGATGAGTATGACTTGCAGGATGTAAAACACAAGTCCTGGCATCTGCAACATGTGTTACAATTGCTGCCAGCTTCAACTGATCCATAAATGCGCCCGAAACTGCTCTTCCGCCCTTTAATCCGAACGAAATCACGCCGCAGGTTCCATTTGGCATATATTTTTTTGCAAGTTCATGATATTTGTTGCCTTTTAACCCCGGATAATTCACCCATGCAACTTTCTCGTTCTGCTCCAGGTACTCTGCTACTTTTTGTGCATTCTCACAATGCCTTGGTACTCTTAAATGTAATGTTTCAAGACCTACATTTAATAAAAATGCATTCTGCGGAGACTGCATGGCACCAAGATCCCTCATTAATTGTGCTGTTGCCTTCTGGATATACGCCATCTTTCCAAAACGTTCCGCATAAATAATTCCATGGTAAGATTCATCGGGAGTACAAAGTCCCGGAAACTTATCCGCATATGCCATCCAGTCAAAATTGCCGGAATCAACAATTGCTCCTCCAAGACTCATTGCATGTCCATCCATATATTTTGTAGTTGAATGTGTGACTATATCTGCCCCAAATTCAAAAGGTCTGCAGTTAATTGGTGTAGCGAAAGTGTTATCTACTATTAATGGCACTCCATGTGAGTGTGCTGCTGCAGCAAATTTTTCAATATCCAGAACAACAAGTGCCGGATTGGCAATTGTTTCGGCTAAGACACATTTCGTATTGTCCTTAAAAAGTGCATTCAATTCTTCCATTGTAGCCTCTGGATCAACAATGGAGCATTCGATTCCCATTTTGGGCATGGTAACTGTTAAGAGGTTAAAAGTACCACCATATACACTGGAGGACATAATCACATGATCCCCGGCTTCGCATATATTAAATACAGCAAAATAATTTGCAGCCTGTCCGGAGGATGTAAGCATTGCACCTATGCCGCCTTCAAGTTCACAAATCTTGGCAGCAACATAGTCATTGGTAGGATTCTGTAATCTTGTATAGAAATACCCATCCTCTTCCAGATCGAACAGCCTTCCCATCTGATCAGATGAATCATATTTAAATGTTGTTGACTGATAAATCGGCAATATACGCGTCTCTCCATTTTTAGGTTTCCAACCCGCCTGGACACATTTTGTTTCTATACAATATTCCTGATTCTGCTTATTACTCATGCTATGCCTCCTGTGTACTGATTCTTTAAGGAATGTACCATTTCTATATACAATCCTTCGCATTTATCATATTCCTTTTGTTCGATCAGAGAAATACAGGGAAAAATATACTGTTGATAAATATCATGATAAATCAGTTCTGCTGTCTTATGTTGATTGATACGCATTACAATAGCAGGTGCCATATCATAATACTGGGAAATTAATTCTTTTCCCTCTATATGATGCATCATATAATTATCCCGAAAAGCTCGAAGTGTTGATAATTCATAACAATCGTCCGGTTTTCCAAGACTATCACATACTGCTGTCGTGATAAAACACAATTTTCTCTTAAACGACCCGTCAATATCCGAAAAATTTCCTTTTTGTAATCTGTACTTAACAAAGGTACGATTCCATGCATCCAATAACCCATCTGCCAAGGCATCCGAGCTTTCTCCTCTGAATTCCAAAATGCAGGGAATCACAAAGCTGGACATCATCATATTATAATCCAGTATTGCAGTATCCCTGTTCAACTTCCCCTTAGAGGTTTCATAATTTGCCTTTGCTTTTGCAACAAAGTCCTCTGCAAGATCAGTAATCATTTCCGCCTTATCCTCTGATGCCATATACACCTCGTCAATATGTTGAAATAAAGGTCTGTAAGTATCAAGCAGGTTCTGAAATGCATCTTTATATGTATTTGCACGAAATTCCTTGATTAATTGCATGTTTTCTAATAATAATTTTGGCAATTTTTCTTTTATGGAATCCATTTGGGGTCTCCTTTATTTTTTATTTTTCCCTATTGCAAGCAGAGCTTGCAATCTGTCCTCGTAATATAATCTCTTGCTGTATATCATAACGTCCTATTGCAAGCAGAGCTTGCAATCTGTCCTCGTAAAAAAATACCAGCAAGCTGTATTTTTTTACTCGTCCCAGTTGTGATATACAGCTTGGACGTCATCGTCTTCTTCTAATAAATCTAATGTTTTTTGTAAGGAGGCAATTGCTTTTTCATCTGTTAATTCAACATAATTTTGTGGAATCATGGTTACCTCTGCAGATATCATGGCTATGTTTGCTTCCGCCAATGCCTTGTTCACAGTTTCGAACAGATCTGGATCTGTAAGAATTTCAAAACTGTCTTCCTCTTCTGCAAAGTCTTCCGCACCGGCATCTAGTGCTAACATCATGAGATCATCCGCTTCCATATTGCATTCTTCTTTGTCTACAATAATCTGTCCCTTTTTATCAAACATAAAAGACACACATCCCTGTGTTCCTATGCTTCCGTTGCCCTTTGTAAAAGCACTTCTCACATTAGCAGCAGTCCTGTTTTTATTATCTGTTAAGGCATCTACTATAATCGCAATTCCGTTTGGTCCATACCCTTCATAAGTCACATACTCATAGTTAACATTCCCGTCATCACCGGCTGCTTTTTTTATTCCTCTTTCTATCGTATCATTCGGCATATTATTTGCTTTTGCTTTTGCAATAACTGTAGCCAGTTTAAAGTTATTTTCCGGATCTGGACCGCCATCTTTAACTGCAACGGCAATTTCCCTGCCTATAAT
>JAEWWQ010000390.1 GCA_023458855.1 Bacillota bacterium | reverse complement strand
GGATATCCGTTTAGGAATCAACACAGATTATATTGTACGTCACTTTTATCGTACCATTTTTTTTAATCAGCTGGGCGAAGTGGAGAACAGTATTAATAATGAGGCGAGAAAATGTAAGGAAACAGTTGATTTTACCGCTATGCCCTGGCTGTCAGAAGCAGATGCGGCAAAGGGGAAGTCAGTACTTATCAATGCACATGAAGATACTTGGGGATTAGGAGATAATCCACAAGTTTTTTTGCTATTAAAGGCGATCCAGGGAAAAAACATGGGGTATATCGAGGTACAGAAACGAATTGCAGATCTGGAAGAAGAAATACAGGTTCCGAGAGAAGGCCTGGATTATATGATTTATATCAACAAAGATGAACTGCTCTATTCCAGCAATCAGGAAGTGGGAGAAGGAGAAAAACTTTCTGTAAAGGCAAAATCAGAGAGCTTTCCCGTTACAATTATTCTGATAGAAGATATGGAAAGCGTCAATGAGAGAAATGCATACATGGTATCTATGACATTTCTGATTGCATTTGTATTTTTCTGTATTTCCATGGTATTTGTTATCTTATTATCAAGGTATCTGACAAAACCAATCCGGCAGCTTCGCACGGTTATGGAACATACGAAGCTTGAAAATATTGGAGAAGAGATTCCGGTCAATACTACGAATAATGAAATAGAAGCATTGAATCTGTCTTATCAGAATGTACTGGAACGCTTGCGCGCATCCATAGTAAAAGAAAAACGCCTGTCGATGCTTCAGCTACAGGCGCAATTTGATACGCTGCAATCGCAGGTAAATCCACATTTTCTATACAATGTGCTGAATGTAATTGCAAGCCGGGGGATGACGGATGGAGATGAGACGATTTGTGAGATGTGCGGAAGTCTTGCCTCCATGCTCCGCTACTCTACGAGCAGTGTGGAGCGCTATGCGACGGTACAGGAGGAACTAAATTATCTGGAGCAGTATTTCTATTTGCTAAAGGCACGGTATGACTATAAATTTTCTTATTCGGTTTCTGTGGATGAAAAGTTATATAAACAGATATTGCCTAAGATGGTGTTGCAGCAGATTGTTGAAAACTGCATTAATCATGGATTTGAAAATAGTACAGAGCATATGCAGGTCGAAATAACGGGATGGACAGAATCAGATTCCTGGTACATAAAAGTGCATGATAATGGGCAGGGATTCAAAGAGGAAACGATTCAGAGCATTAAGAAAAAGTTTGAAAAAACAAAACGTGTTCTGCTGAAGGAAAGAAATAATATGGAGCTGGAAATTGGAGGAATGGGATTGGTGAACACCTATGCAAGACTTCTGCTGCTTTACAACGATCAGCTTACTTTTTGCATGGAAAATGGATCAGAAGGAGCAGATGTAATGATAGGAATTACAGTAAGAAGGGAGGATAATAATGTTCAAAGTCATGGTGATTGATGATGAGCCGGTAGCGTTACAGCATATTTGTTCTATTATTAAAATCAAATGTCCTGATTACGATTTGATCGCAACTGCAGAAAACGGACAGGAGGGAATAGAGAAAATCAGGATAATGCAGCCGGATGTAGTGATAAGTGATGTAAAGATGCCTCTTATGAATGGAATTGAACTGGTAAAGGCAATAAAAGAAAAGTACCCACGGATATTTACGATTATTGTAAGCGGATATCAGGATTTTGAGTATGCAAAGGGAGCGATTCAGTCAGGGGTATCGGACTATATTTTAAAACCTGTTTTGCCTTCCAATTTACAGAGTGTGTTGGAAAATCTGGCACTTAAGATAGAAAAGAATTTTTACAGAGAACGGAATAAAATATTGCATCAGATTTTTACCGGGCAGGAGGTAATCGATAAAAGTCTTGAAAAATATTTTACTTTCAAAAGATATTATGCTGTAGTGATTCGAAAAAATGGATTACCACGGAGATTCTTTTTGGGAAACAATGTAGAATTTTATTCGGAAATGAATGAGATGATAACGATATTCGGACGGGATGAGATGGAAGAGATGTATATGATTCCGGAAGAAATATTATCCGGTGATAAAATTGAAAATTTTATAGAAAGAATGATTCAGAAAAAGAATGACGGAATACAATATCTGACAGTCGTTTACAACAAGGATAGTTTTACGGTCACACAGATTCAGGAAAAAGTAAAGAGACTGTATCGTGTTCTGGACACTTCAGCAGTAGTAGGACAAAATCAGATACTGGAAGTGAATGCACATAAAAACAACAGTGCGGTAAAGCTGAATCACGCTTCTATAAGAGAATTGCTTTCCAAAGTAGATTATCTATTGAAAGAAAATCAGAATGATAAATTGAAAAAAGAATTGCGACGTCTTTATAAAAGCTGGGGCGAAGAACAAAAATCCCAATTATGGATGGAAAATATGTCCAGACAGATTCTCTATTTATTTCGTAATTACAAAAAAGAGACCAAGGCAGAGATTGAAAATGAATACATGATAGAGGATGCTTTTTTTTATGCGACAAATATAGATGAATTGGTGGATATGTTACTGGAGGTGATGTTTCAGAATCTGGATCAATGTGAAGCATGTATTAAGGTGGACACACCGGAATTTTTTAATTCTATAAAACAGTATATAGTGGAACATCTCGCCGAACAGATCTCGTTGCAAAGTGTATGTCGGAAATTCGGGGTATCACAGACTTACTTAAGCAAGCTTTTCCGAAAGTATGAGAATCAATCTTTTAACCGCTACCTGACTATGGAAAGAATGGAAAAGGCAACTGCTTTGATGAAGGAAGATCCCCAAATATTTGTAAAAGATGTTGCGGTAATGGTAGGATACGCTGATCAGTTCTATTTTAGCCGGATCTTTCGTTCTTACATGGGAGAATGTCCATCCGATTATCTGGAAAAATTATAAGTGATTTTCCAGGCGGTATTGTTTTGGGGTCAGAGCAAAACGTTCCTTGAAGATTCGATGAAAATAACTGGTATTATCGTATCCGACAATTGCAATAATATCTTCCACGGCAAGCGTTGTTGTAGTGAGCAGAAAAGCAGACTGATTCAGCCGCTTTGCCTGCAGTAAATTCTTAAAATTATAGCCGGAGTGTTTTTTTACCAGTTTGCTGACGTAGTAAGAAGGCTGCCCTAACAGAAGAGATAATTCTTCAAGGGAAGCAGTTTTGTAATGTTCTTCAATGTATTGAAAGGTGGTAAACACCATATTTTGTTCGTATTGCCTTGGGTCGTTCTGATTGATTTTGTCTGTGTGGTTGAACAGATGGAGCATTAGCAGTTCCATCGTGGTCTGTATAATGTTCCTCTTATTTGACTGCTTGTTGAGCAATGTCCAAATCATATTTTCAACCAGATTCTGAATGGGGAGCACTTCTGTTACTGGAAAATGCAGGTAATCTACCATACTTTTCTCCTGCTTCAGGGAAGCAATGATAAAATCGCGTAATACATTTTCTTCGGAGGCCATTGCAAAGGTACGGTCAAAAAATTCGGGCAGTACAATAAAATTGACAGCAATGTCATTTTCACCCGCAGGGAGAATCTCCTGTGTGACATTCTGATTGAGAAATAAAAGCTCTCCGGTCTCTAATTTTACTTTTTTTGCATCATTGATGATATGCGTGGTGGAGCCGCTGCACATATAGATAATCTCTACATAATTATGCTTGTGCTTAGGAAAATGCACAAAACGGGTATGCGGACGGATATCAATGACCTTTCCACTTGCCAGCATAAGGCGGCTGTCAATTACGAACTCACTCGTCGTGGTATATAAATTTTTCTGCACATCGCTATTTCCAGCCAGTATCTGCTGTTCTTCTGCGGTAATAACTTCTAATTTTTTTAATAATTCCTCATTCATGTCTGCAAATCTCCCCATTTTTATAGTATAGCATTTTAAGTAAGTATGTGCAAATAAGGACGGTAAATTTTGCAAGCAGCGTCCTAAAAATCCAGAATGGAATGCGATACAATAAATATGTTAAGAAAGTTCATACAAACTTGAGATGTGTAAAAAGCAGCGTAGAAATGGAGATAATTATGGGAGATTATTTTTTGGCAGTGGATATTGGGGCATCCAGCGGAAGACATATTTTAGGAAAAATAGAAGACGGTAAAATCGTTCTGGAGGAGGTTTACCGTTTTGAGAA
>JAEWWQ010000389.1 GCA_023458855.1 Bacillota bacterium | reverse complement strand
TGTCCAGGCTGATCATAAAGATGACGCAGACCAGAATGCTGGAGACACTTGCTTATCAGGATCAGATGACAAATCTGAAGAATCGTTCTGCTTTTGAAGAAAAACTGACAGAATACCGAAAAGGTGGTATGGACGAGGTTTATATCGTTGCGTTTGACATGAATGACCTAAAGGGAATCAATGATAATTATGGACATGCAATCGGAGATCAGGCAATCAGAAGGATTGCCAATATCTTAAAGACTGAATTCGAAGAAAATGGAATTTGCTATCGTATCGGAGGAGATGAATTCTGTGTCATGATTCCGAATGCATCGGCTATTCCAGAGCAATTTATTATAGAAAAGATAGAGCGTGTCAAAGCAGAGGTACATATGATTGGAGAAGAACAGCATCCGAGTCTGTCATTGGCCGGTGGTTTTTCAAAGGCAACAGGAAAGGAGGGGCAGGACATTGATTCTGCATATAGGCAGGCAGATAAAAAAATGTATGTGGATAAGCAGCGGATGAAATTGGAGGAAAGCGCGTGCGGATAATGCTTTATTGGTGACTTTTCAGGAAAAATATGGTATTGTAACGTATATAAACGCAAAGAAAGGTTGGATTATTCTATGGGGGAAATCAAAATTGTAATTGTTGATGACTCATCTTTCTCAATTGCATTAATAAGAGACATTCTTGAAGAAAATGGGTTTAAGGTTGTTGGTGAGGCTGGCTCACTGGAAGAAGTCAAAGCGGTCGTGGAAAAAACGAGACCCTCTCTGGTAACCATGGATATGACATTACCTGGTACGGATGGCTTAGAGTGTACACGTGCTGTTCATGAAATTGATGAAAATATTAAAGTAATCGTTATAAGTTCCATGATGGATGAAGAAATAGTGAAAGAGGCAAAGAAAAATAAAGTATCTGCCTATGTACAAAAACCTGTTGATGCAGACGAACTGATTACTGCAATAAACAGAGTTATGGATTCGGAAGAATTGTATCATTTTCTGGAAGAAGAATATTTTACGGCATTTAAGGAAGCACTGCTGGATGGTCTTAACAGGATGACGAAGACGCTTCTTACCTACAAGGACGAATATGTCTGCAATAAAGAATGCGAATCAGAAGGGATGACGATAATTATAGGAATCATCGGCAGGTTCTCCGGCAGGATGTTAATTGATTTATCGCAGGAGACGGCTAATAACCTGGCAGGATCAATATTAAGGAGAGCACCCAAAAGCAGCGATGAGCTGATGGCTGCACTTGGAGAATTTACTAACATTATATCAGGAAATGCATGTTCCTTGTTAAATAGAAAAAATAAGGCATTAGGACTTCGTGTGGCTCCACCGTCTATATTACGGGGCGAAAGTGTTCTGATATCGGCCCCTAATTTTAACACAACTACTGCAATAGCAGAAACAAATTTTGGAGAACTATTACTTAATGTAGGGTTTAAAAGAGGTGAAGAAAAGTGGACGTAAAATATGTGAATCCTTTTGTAGAATCTTTTTCCGCTGTAATGCCTCAACTTGGCTTTGCAAATGTGCAAAAAGGAAAGCTGAGCTTAAAGGGAAGAGAGCTGACAAGTTCGGGAGTAATTATTATAGTAGGTATTGTCGGAGCAGTGAGAGGGAATGTTGTTTATACAATAGATATTGAAAATGCAAAGAAAATAGCCTCTACTATGATGATGGGAATGCCGGTAAATGAATTCGATGAAATGTCAAAGAGCGCAATTTCAGAATTAACGAATATGCTTACAGCAAATGCAGCGACCTGTTTTTCAAATATAGGGATTTCCATTGATATTTCTACCCCGACACTGCTCCAGGGGGAAGAGGTATCCGTAAAGATGAGTTCGGACCAGGTGCTGTGTATTCAGCTTCTGGCAGAAAGCATCCCTATTGAGATTAATATAGCTTTCGAAAGTTGAAAATATTATGGGGTGTTTATTTCGATAGTGCAGGGCGTGGTGGAATAAGGTTGACATAAATCGGTTTCTACATAATTTAATCTGAGAAAAGGATGTAATCCCTTTATGATGTATCTGTCAGAGGCATATGTAATAAGCCTTGTTTCAAGATTCCCGGTCAGCAGGATTCCCTTGTTTTCTACTTCCTCATTGATCCAGGCCTTCACGATAGGAGTAATGTCTGCTTCTGTATAACTGCTGCATTCGTTATCTTCAAATGTTTCTTTCCGACTAAAATCTATCGCAGGCGGTGTAAAGATACAGCTATAAGGACTGAAAAAATCTAATAGCGGATAGATACTGTAGTGATCACATTTATCTGTTGTCTGCACCCCAAAAAACTGCGCAGGTATTTTAAAGAGAATAAGCTTTGCCTGTTTTAGATATTTCAGGCAGGAATAAGGAGGGAATGAAAAAGACAGATATATCTGATAATCACAGCCCAGGCGTAAATATTCTTTATTTCCGTCTATATAGAGGCAATCTTTTGAAGAACTGACCGATTTTTGGCATTCTAAATCTAACAGGCTCATTTTTTGCTCTTTTTTTCTTATTATATGCAGAGATTGTTCCTTTATTACTAATTCTGAAAACACTGCGGTGGTATGCACACTTCCCGGCATGTTGCATATATTAGTATTAAGAGTCTTTCTATTTGGACTTTAAAGAAGGAGATAATTTATGGCAATTGGTGTAACTGTTACAACCGCGGAGAACTTTGATACTAGTGAGGATAATGTGTTCTTTGATATTACTTTTACGAATACGAATGCATTTTCCTATGCTGCAAATTCGAATATTTATTACTACGCATATCTTACTGATTCCACTCCAACTACTCCAAAGACAAGAGAAGTTACTTTTTCTGTTAGCAAGACTACTGCAGGTACAATAGATGCTAACAGCACCCAGACCTTTACGTTTGAAAATACAACCACGTTAGTTCCAGATATTACAGCTACAGATGGCAGAATTTTTTATGTAGCATAAAATTAAAAAATTGAGTAAAGGATATAATAGTAAGAAAAGTCTCATATAAGGCAAAATAAATGTCATTGACATATGGGAAAAACTCTGATATTATTCGTTTATTCATAAAAAGGGAGTAGTTCGCAGATTTAATTTCTGTGATGTAGGTCGTCAGTACGTGCAAAAGCACCGGCATATATCGTAAGGAACGAGACTTTTATTGTATCAATATTACTATATTGTACAATAGAGGTCTCTTTTTTATTACCTCTATTGGGAAAAGGAGAAAGTTAAGCATGAAAGATTGGTATCAGTTATCAGGTGAAGAAGTACTTGAGAAATTGGGGGCAACCAGAGAAGGATGGTCTTCGGAAGAAGCAGAGAAAAAGTTGTTGGAAAGTGGCTTGAATGAATTGCAGGAGGGAAAGAAAAAGACTGTTATACAGGTCTTTCTCAGTCAGTTTCAGGATCTGCTGGTGTTGATTCTGGTTAGCGCGGCCATTATTTCTGTATTTTCAGGAAACGGTGAAAGCTCGATGGTTATCTTTGCGGTAATTATTCTGAATGCTCTTTTGGGAACGATACAGTATGTAAAAGCAGAAAAGTCTCTGAAT